>JBEBSO010000331.1:0-4781 GCA_040394275.1 Telluribacter sp. | reverse complement strand
CCCGGCCTGACCGGAAAGCCGCTCCACGTTTTGGGCCGCCCGGTGCGCATCCAGCCAGCTCCCGATTACCGGCTGGAATATGGAAGTGGAAAACATCCCCATTCCCCCGATAATTGACAAGCCGAAGGCACCGGTACGCGGCAGGTACTCGGCGGTAAATCCAAGCATGGTCGGCCAGAAATAGCAGACACCCAGGGCAAAAAGAACCGCCGCAAAGTAGACAACGCCGCCGGAAGTAATGCTGATCATGTAAATCCCTGCTGCGGTCAGCACGGCGGATGTGATCAGGATAGACACCGGGTTGAGCTTGTGCACCAGCGGTCCGGCAAAATACCTTCCTACTGCCATAACACCTGTCACACAGGCCAGGACGATCATCGGGCTGGCGCCTGAATTGGCCAGTATCGGGCCCACCCATTGCGTCGGTCCGAACTCAGAAATTGCCGTAAACGCCATTGTCAGGGCCATAAAGATGAACAGCGGCGAGCTCATGGCGCGGAGATTTTCACCGAGGTTGGCAGCAACCTTGCTTACCGGGAACTCCTGTCCCCAGAAAAGAATACCGTATATCACCGTCGGGATCATGATCACCCACATCTGCATCTGCCAGCCCATCCCGGCGCCTGTCATGAACTCCGAAATCAGGCTGCCCAGCACGATCCCGCCCGGGAACCACATGTGGAAACGGTTCATCATCTTGTTCATCTCCGCTCCTGTATAGGTGTCGGCGATCATCGGGTTACAGGCCGCTTCGGTACACCCGTTTCCGAATCCTACGAAAAACGTCGAAATCAGCAGCCACATATAGCCGTCCGCATAGATCGTGAAGATGATCCCCAACGCATGCGTTATGAAGGCAATCCACATGATCCGCTTGGGGCCGATCACGTTGTAAAGCGCACCGAGCACGATCATGGCGATGGGAAACCCGAAAAATGCCATCGAATTGACAAATCCCAGCTGGGTCTTGTCAAGATCGAAATTTTTCCCGAGCTGCTCCAGGATACCGGCCCGGATACTGAAAGAAAGAGCTGTTGTAATGAGGGCAAAACAACTCGCATTGAAAAGCCTCGACCTGTTGATGCTTTGAGTCATAAAGAAAACGGTTTAGAAAAATGTAGAACTTTAACGGTCAAATGTTGAATCCTTTCTATAAACTTCATTTAAAAAAGGTTTGGGCTTCATTTCTACTATTGATTTTTGTCATTAAAATCCTTTTTTTTCGATTTGTACGGTTTCCGAATAGTATCCCCGCCGGAAAATCGGCTTTATTTCCCGGAAGTGTACGATTCTGAATTTCAATTTTAACTTACTGAAAATGTCCAGAAAACTTAGAATGGGTATGATTGGCGGAAGCACCGAGGCGTTTATCGGTGCTGTGCACCGGAACGCCGCTGCGCTGGACGGCCAGATCGAGCTGGTAGCCGGCGCTTTCAGCTCCAGTCCCGAAAAATCCCGCCAGACCGGCGAGGCGCTCTTCCTTCCTGCGCATCGCGTGTACGGTAGCTGGGAAGAGCTCATCAGCAAAGAAAAGCAATTGCCCGAATCTGAAAGGATAGACTTTGTCAGCATTGTAACGCCCAACCACGTGCACTACGGCCCGGCCAAAATGGCCCTGGAAAACGGGTTTCATGTCGTTTGCGACAAGCCGCTCGCCCTCAACCTGGCACAGGCCGAAACGCTTGCGGAGCTCGTCAGAAAAACCGGCCTTGTCTTCTGCCTCACCCACAACTATTCGGGCTACCCTATGGTCAAAGAAGCCCGTGCGCTGATTGCGGCCGGCGAAATCGGCCGGATACGGAAAGTGATCGTCGAATACCCGCAGGGATGGCTTTCGACGCTGCTGGAAGCCACCGGCAATAAGCAGGCGTCCTGGCGCACCGATCCCGGGAAATCGGGGGCGGGCGGCGGCCTCGGCGACATCGGCACGCATGCCGAGCACCTGGCCGAATACATCACCGGCCTCAAAATCACCGAAATGTGCGCCGACCTCTCCATTTTCGTGGAAGGCCGCCTGCTCGACGACGACGCCAACATCCTGATCCGGTTCGACAACGGCGCCAAAGGCATCCTCCACAACAGCCAGATTGCCTGCGGAGAAGAAAACGATCTCAATATCCGTATATACGGCGAAAAAGGCGGCCTCCAGTGGAAGCAGATGGATCCCAATACGCTGATCTTCAAAGACCAGCAGGGAATGAGAATCATCCGGACTGCCAAGGGCGACCTGTCCGAATCCGCCCGGGTACATACGCGCATCCCCGCAGGACATCCGGAGGGATACCTCGAGGCTTTCGCCAACCTCTACCGTAACTTCTCCTATGCCGTGCGGGCACACCAAGAAGGTAAAACCCCGGATCCGCTCTATGATTTCCCCGGTGTGGAAGACGGTGTCAGGGGAATGAAATTTATTGATACCGCGCTGGCATCTGACCGGGCACAACACAAATGGACTCCTTTTGACTGACAAAAACCTGCGGCGGCCCGGTCGCTTCCCGGTAAGTAGAAGACAGCCGCCGCGGTGCTTTACGGGTATAAGGGAAGCCCCGGACCAATAACATTCATTACTTTTCAAATACTCAATTCTTTCATTCCAGACAACATCCATGAATAAAATCAAAGTTGGCGTAGTAGGCACAGGATTCATCGGGCCGGCCCATATCGAGGCGCTCAGAAGGCTTCCCAATATCGAAGTGGTTGCGCTTTGCGAGGTAACGGCCGAACTCGCCCGTCAGAAAGCGGATGCACTGGGGATCGGGCGCTCCTATGTCTTCGACGAGCTCGTGCGCCAGGAGGATATCACATCGGTCCACATATGTACCCCCAATTTCCTTCATTACTCCCAGTCCAAAGCCGCCCTGCTTGCCGGTAAGCACGTAATCTGTGAAAAACCGCTGGCCAAGGACCTCGCGGAAGCCAAAGAGCTGGTCGACATTGCAAAGGAGACCGGGCTTGTCAACGCCGTGCACTTCAACCTCCGGTACTACCCGCTGATACGGCAGCTCAGGACCATGCGTAAAAAAGGCGACCTCGGCGAGATCTACTCCGTCATCGGCTCCTACCTGCAGGACTGGCTTTTCTATGAAACAGACTACAACTGGCGCCTGGAGCCCGACAAATCCGGGGATTCACGCGCCATCGCCGATATCGGATCCCATCTCATGGACATCACGGAATACGTGACCGGGCTGAAAACCACCGCCGTGATGGCCGATTTCAATACCGTTCACAAAACGCGCAAAAAGCCGCTCAGGCCCATCGAGACCTACTCCGGCAAAATGCTGACGCCGGAAGACTATGCCGATGTGCCCATCGCAACCGAAGACCATGCCAACGTGATGCTCCGTTTCGACAACGGCAACAGGGGCGTCATCACCGTATCCCAGGTCTCGGCCGGGCGTAAAAACAGGCTGGCCGTCGAGATTTCAGGATCCAAAAAAACCGTGAGCTTTAATTCGGAAGCGCCGAACGAAGTCTGGATCGGGCACCGTGACAAGCCCAATGAGCTGCTGATCCGGGATCCGTCGCTTGTAGACGAGCAGGTAAGGTCGCTGATTACTTTCCCGGGGGGACACAACGAAGGATTTCCCGACACCTCCAAACAGCTGTTTAAGGAGGTATACGCAGCCATCGCGGAGGGGAAACAGCCCGACCGGCCCACTTTCCCGACCTTCGAAGACGGCTATCGCGAGCTGCTGATCTGCGAAAAAATCCTGGAAAGCAACAGAAAACAAGCCTGGGTGGAAGTCTGAAACATCCGCATTGTATCATCCCGGCGTCGGGCGGAACAATCCCGGGCCCAGGTACAGCCTGACACGGCCCGCCCGATGCCAAAAACCGAAAAAATTATGAAGACCATCAAAGGACCCGCCATATTCCTTGCACAATTTCTGGGAGACGAAGCCCCCTTCAACTCCCTGGACGCCATTGCCGGTTACATGGCCGGGCTGGGGTACAAAGGCCTGCAGCTCCCGACCTGGGATCCCAGGATCATCGATATAAAAAAGGCGGCCGAGTCCGCCACCTATGCCGATGAGCTGAAAGGAAAGCTCAAAGACAAGGGCCTTGAAATCACCGAGCTCGCATCGCACATCGTCGGGCAGCTCGTGGCTTCTCACCCTGTGTATGACGACATGTTTGACGGGTTTGCCGTGCCTGAGGTACGCAAAAATCCCAAAGCCCGTACAGAATGGGCGGTGGAGCACCTCCGGCTCGTCGCCCGGGCCAGCCGCAACCTGGGCCTCCGGACCAGCGCCACTTTTTCCGGCGCCCTGGCCTGGCCCTTTTTTTACCCCTGGCCGCAAAGACCCGCCGGGCTGATCGAAACCGCTTTCAAAGAGCTGGCCGCCCGCTGGAAACCGATTCTTGATTTTTATGACGAAAACGGGATCGACATCGCCTACGAGCTCCATCCCGGAGAAGACCTTTTCGACGGTACTACCTTCGAGCGGTTCGTCGATTACGTGGACGGGCACCCGAGGGCCAACATCAACTATGACCCCAGCCATTTCGTGCTGCAGCAGCTGGATTACCTCCAGTTTATCGACCTGTACCACGACCGGATCAAGGCGTTTCATGTGAAAGACGCTGAATTTAACCCGACCGGGAAGCAGGGTGTATACAGCGGGTTTGCCGGGTGGGCAGACCGGGCAAGTCGCTTCCGTTCGCTCGGCGACGGACAAGTTGATTTTTCGGGTGTATTCTCCAGGCTTTCCCAGTATGGCTACGGCAGCTGGGCCGTACTCGAATGGGAATGCTGTATCAAATCGCCGGAACAGGGT
>JBEBSO010000330.1:0-4791 GCA_040394275.1 Telluribacter sp. | reverse complement strand
GAACGGCCAGGAAAGCCAGCACCCCTCCTACGGATTTATATGGCTCCGGGAAAAAGCCGAGGAGCCCGCCGAAGACGGCATCGGCCGTAAAACGAAAATTAACGAAATCCCCGATCATATAGATGACGATCGAATTGACCCCGATGACCACGAAAAAGAATGTCCATCTGCGCCGGTTCATCACATCGATCACCCAGTAGAACAAAGCGAGCAGCAGCAGGCTAAGCCCGATGGTGAGCAGGGCAAAGGAGGACGACCAGAGATTCTTGTTGACGGGAAAAAACGTATCCGTCAGCAGTGCCAGCACAACAGCCGTAACGCCGGCTGCCGCCAGGATCAGCGACTTCCGGTTGCCGCCTGTCACTGAAGCCGGCTTTTTCAGCAGCTTTCCGGCAAAAATACCCGCCAGGGCATTGGAAATCGCCGGGATGGTCGAAATCAGCCCTTCCGGGTCATGAATCCCTTTGTAGAGCCGGCCGGGCAGCAGCTGCGTATCGAAATAGCTGGCCGGGTTGCATTCCATCGTCAGCAGCCCCGCCCCGCACCCGGGCACCGGGAAGTAAAGCATAAAAAGCGCATAACCCGCCAGGAGTCCCGCAAACCAGGCCCATTGTCCCCTGGGCGAAGCATACAGGTAAATAATCTGGGCAAACATGCCGGCCAGCCCGATGCGGCCCAGCACACTCGCGTAGCGCATTTTTTCCCATTCCGTCTGGAAAATCCCGTTGTTGTAGAGTATCCCGAGCAGCACCAGGAGGACGCCCCGCCTGATCACTTTCCTCAGCAGCACGCTCCTGTCCACTCCCTTTTCCAGCCGCGAATCCAGGGAAAACGGCGTAGATACGCCCGCCAGAAAAAGAAACAGGGGAAAAATAAGGTCGTACGGAGTAAACCCGTCCCATTCCGGATGTGTAAGCTGGTGTGCCAGGAATACCGCCCAGCCCAGGCCCGTGAGCTTGGCCAGGACATGAAAGATGTCCTCTCCGCCCGAAATCCAGAACATATCGAATCCCCTCAGGGTATCCAGGGACAGGAGCCTTTTGACAGAACTTTGACTATTCATCGAAGGAAAACAGGAAAAATCGTAGGTGTTTTGATTGCATTAAATTATCGTTAAATACTACGTAAAAACTGAGAAATCAGACTATATCCTAAAAAAAATAACTCTTTTAACATGGAAAATCGTAAATTTGCACCCAAATTTTAAGCAGTTGTGGCAGTAGTATCCGTAAATACCAGAATTATCGTCCCTTGTGCCATCATTGAACACCAGGACAGGATACTTGCGACGCAGCGCAACGCGCTGGGCTCCCTGCCTCTCAAATGGGAGTTCCCGGGGGGGAAAATGGAAGCGGGCGAAACGCTCGCAGAAGCCCTGTCCAGGGAAATTATGGAGGAGCTTTCGGTGCATATCACTATCGGGAGACAGCTGCCTTCCGCTTCCCGCCTTCACGAGGGCCGGGAAATCGTGCTGATTCCTTTCCTTTGCAAGCTTCCTCCGCGGCAAAAGATCGTGCTGACCGAGCACGAACAAATGGTCTGGCTCTTCCCTTACGAGCTGCAGGCGCTCGACTGGGCGGAAGCGGATCTCGACGTGATCAAAAATTATCTCGACTACCTGCAGACGGCCTGATGGCCTCCTTTCCTGCCCCGTCATTCCGGCACAAAATAAATCCTCAAATCTTCGGCTTCCGCTTGGGATGATTCCCGGCTTTTGTACGAGATTTGAGAGAAATTTGACCGGATATACACTATGACTGAAAAACGTTGGATTGAAAAACCGCCGCTCACTCCTGCGCAGGCAGAGTCGGCACGAGGGTTAACACAGACTATTAATGTATCTTCATCGATAGCTAAACTACTGGTTCAAAGAGAAATAGAAACATTTGACCAGGCGAGAGACTTCTTCCGGCCCCAGCTCTCCCAGCTGCATGACCCCCTCCTGATGAAAGACATGCCACAAGCAGTTGACCGCTTGTGCCTGGCCATGGAACGGGGGGAAAACATCCTCGTATACGGCGACTACGATGTGGACGGCTCCACGTCCGTCGCTATGTTTTACGGCTTTTTGAAAAAAATATACGAACACGTGTCCTTCTATATCCCGGACAGGTATTCGGAAGGTTACGGCGTATCGTGGGCATCGATCGCCTACGCCAGGGATCATACCGTCGGGCTGATCGTAACCCTCGACTGCGGGATCAAATCCGTGGACAAGGTTGCCGCAGCCCGGGAGCATGGCATCGATTTCATCATCTGCGACCACCATCGCCCGGGCGACGAGCTGCCGGCAGCCGCGGCGGTACTGGATCCCAAGAGAACCGACTGCGGGTATCCCTACAAGGAGCTGACGGGATGCGGGGTAGGATTCAAGCTCCTCCAGGCGTTTTGCATCCGCCGGAACATCGATCCCGAAGCCGTGCTGGAATACCTGGACCTGCTGGCCATCAGTATCGCATCGGATATCGTGCCCATCACCGGGGAAAACAGGATACTCGCCTACTACGGCCTGCAGCGGCTGAATGCCAATCCACGGTGCGGCATCAAAGCGCTCCTGGACGTGGCGGCGCTTACCCCCGACCTCGACATCACGGACATAGTGTTCGGGATCAGCCCCCGGATCAATGCCGCAGGGAGGATCAAACATGCAAGGGAGGCCGTTTCCCTGCTCCTTTCCGAAAACCGGGAAGAAGCGCAAAGCTTCGCTGCGGAGATCAACCGGCACAACCTGGACAGGCGGAATTTTGACAGCAGCATTACCGATGAAGCGCTCACCATGATCCGCGGGGAAGCCTCTTCTGTCCGGGCCTGCAGCACGGTGTTGTATAAGCAGGACTGGCACAAAGGCGTCATCGGCATCGTGGCCAGCCGGTGCATCGAGCATTTTCACCGGCCGACCATTATCCTGACCGAGTCGCACGGAAAAGCAGCAGGCTCTGCCAGGTCAGTGCCGGGGTTTGACGTATATGAAGCCATCGAGGAATGCTCCGAATACCTCGAACAGTTCGGCGGGCATACTTTTGCCGCAGGGCTCACCCTCCCTATAGAAAATATACAGGCCTTCCGCTCGCGATTCGAGGAAGTGGTAAGAAGGAAAATCCTGCCGGAACAACTCACCCCGATGATCAGCATCGACCTCGAGATCGCCCTCGGTGAGATTACCGACAAATTTTTCCGGGTGATGAAACAGATGGCGCCTTTCGGACCGGGAAACATGTCCCCGGTTTTCGTATCGCACGGCGTGCACATCGCGAACAAGCCGCTTATTCTCAAAGAGAAGCACCTGAAGCTCGAAGTCTTCCAGGGCGGATCAAGGATATTTACGGCGCTGGGGTTTGGCCTGGCCCACTATTACGATCGCCTGGCCGGCGGCGGAGATTGTTCCATCACCTATTCCGTCGAGGTCAATACGTTCAGAGGCGTCAGCTCACTGCAGCTGTATCTGAAGGACATCAGGATTTAAATGTTTATTGTTTTCAGCATGCCTTATTTACTATCCGCCCGTATCCGGATCTTCCTTGCTGCATTGTGCTGCCTGCTGGTCGCCGGATGCACGCAGCACAGCAAAGTGACTTCCGACAGCGATAACGCCACGGAAGACTGTCCCGGGAGCTTCCGGCTGTCTGCCCCCGATTCGGCGGCGGTGATGAAAGAAATCAACGGTACGCAGAAAATCAGGGAAATTGAGGAAATTTTCAACAAAAAACGCCAGGCAGGCTTTAATGGAAACGTACTGATCGCGCAGAAAGGAGTAGTGCTTTACGAGAAATCTTTCGGATACTCGAAGCTGAAGCAAAAAGACACCCTGACCGCCGCCTCCGCTTTCCAGCTGGCCTCTTTATCCAAACCTTTCACAGCGCTGGCCATCCTCAGGCTTCAGGAGGAAGGAAAGCTGAGCCTGGAAGACTCCGTAGAGAGATTTTTTCCCGGGTTCCCCTACCCCGGCATCCGGGTACGCTCCCTCCTCAGCCACCGGAGCGGGCTGCCCAACTATGCCTATGTTTTCACCGACAGCGTCCGGAAAGTGAACCACTACCCGCACAACCCCGATATTATCCGGTGGTTCAGCCGGGTAAAGCCCAAACCCTATCACCTGCCGGACCGGCATTTTAACTACAGCAATACCAACTACTGCCTGCTGGCCTCCATCGTCGAAAAGGCTTCAGGCCAGTCCTTCGGCGCGTACCTGCAGGATCATATTTTCACCCCTCTGAAAATGGAAAACAGCTACCTGCTGTCTACCATGACCCGGGCGCAGCAACCCTTTAAGACCGCCGGTCACCAACACGGGCGTGAAATCCCCAAAGACAACTACGACGATGTGGTGGGAGACAAGGGCATCTATGCCACCACCGGTGACCTGTACCGGCTCTACAGGGGCCTGATGAACGGGTGCATCATCAGCCGGGCAACAATGGACGAAGCCTTTATGCCGCGGAGCTTCGAACGGGAGGGGAAAAAGAACTACGGCTATGGGTTCCGGATGCACCTCGGCGACGACCGGAAAGCGGCCTACATTTACCATGGCGGCTGGTGGAAGGGATACAACACCATGATGTGGATGTCGCCGGACGACGATTTTGTCATCATCATCCTGGGCAACTCCTACAACCGCACGGTATACCAGATCAAGGAAATCGTCGATGTGCTCCAGGGCAAAGTGCAGCCCGACGACATAGAACAGGATTTGTGACCGGCTTGCGGACAGCAGCCCATGCGCCGGCGCTTCCCGCAACTTTTTACGGCCCCCTTTATTCTAAATAAAATCCCGGGGTTTGAAATCGGGGTATT
>JBEBSO010000329.1:0-4794 GCA_040394275.1 Telluribacter sp. | reverse complement strand
GTTAAAATCAAAAATGGAAGTGTAATTACCGGATTTTACCGAAATAAAACGGTTGTCGCTTCCAAAAAAATGATACCGTACTTCAAATCCGGGCTTCAGGTTGACAATTTCAAACAGCACTTCCCCCTGCTTGTCGAGAATCGCCACTTTGGAGGCGGAACGCCTGATCATCAGCCAGTCGAGGGAATTGACGTCGTAAAGCGTGCTGAATACATTGGATGATTCCGTGCGGAGCAGCTGCCGGCGAAAGGTAACCCGCCCGTCCAGGGAGATCCTTGTCACTTCCCCGAAGGACGTCACGCCTGTCAGCTCCGGTATCCCCGTGCTCCCCGTAGCCCAGGTAAAAGGGCTCTGGACATTGCTGAGCAAATCTACCGGGAATCCCGGCCTGACCTTGCCTTCTTCCGATACCAGGTAGATCTTTCCATTCTGCTGCGTAAATATAAAAGAGCTGGCTCCCGGCCGGCTCAGCGATACCACCGGCTGCCGGAGCCGGTCGAATTTCTGCCTGCCGGTCAGCAGGCGGGGAGCCTTCCCGATTTCCGTCCACAGGTAAGTGTCGTTATTCTCATCGTGTACGAGAAACCGGCTGCCGCCTTCGTGTCCGCCTTCCGTACGGTACAGGGAGGCGATGCTTTTCTCCCCGGGCAATGTCCCGGACAGCCTGGTCATGACGCCCGAGTCGTCCTCGTCAATGACGTACAGCCGCGAACGTGTGGCAAATATCCGCTGCTGCCTTCCAATATTCAGGAAATCGGTCAGGTATGCCGCCGTAACGAGGTTGCCGTCCAGGCGGGTGACGAATTCGGGCTTTGCCCTGGCCTCATTGTTGATCTTGAACAAAGCATGGGTGCTGTTGGACAGCAATACCTCCGACGATCCGTCGACGGGGTTGAGCAGACCGGCTACCGTCGAATCGTGCAGGACAGGCCATTCGACGTCGACGTTCAGGAAGGTCTTGTTCAGCATCCGGGGAGCCGTGCGTCTTTTCCGGGTATTCAGCACCAGCCTCGGGTAGCTTACCCCGCCGTCCGCCCGGCAGTCCAGCACCAGGTTTTCAAAAAGCCCCGTGGTTGTTTCCGAACGTTTGCTGAAGCTGAGATACGGGTTGATCGCGGAAGCCCCGGTAGTCGTTTTCCGCAGGTTCACGACCATCGACAGCTGGGCGGGATGCCCCTGATCGGCAAGCAGGCTGTCATAATCCGGCGACTGCTCCCACGAAAGCTGGTTTTCATAGTCGGCAAGATAAGTCCTCAGCGTCTGGGCATCGTTGCTGAATACCAGGTAGGGCGCTACATAGCAGGCGTAGGTCTGGGCAAACCCGGTAAAAACATTCCCGAACAGCGCTTCCGGAAGTTCGGGAACGGCAATCGAAAACATCTCGTAGCCCTGGAATTTGTCTACCCCGGCGCCCGCGTCGCGCTGGGTCTTCCGGGCCAGTAAAAAAAGCAGGGGCCTGATCTTGTCGTAGCTTTCGTACCTGGCCAGGACCACCTTCCCGTTGCTCACCGAATTGCGCTCCTCGAGCGTGCACAGGATAATTTCCGGGCTGATCAGGCCGGCCAGCACGTCTTTTTGCCTGCTGAGCACCGAAGCGAGCACCTGTCCTCCTTCCGTCCGGTGCTTCTGCTGCCAGGCCATGTAGTGCTTCCTGAAATCCTCTTTGTTGTCACTGGAGATCCGGTACATGGACGATGTCTGCTGGGAGATGTACCTGTGCCCGGTAAAGGGCGTACCCCGCTGCCCGGCAATCCATGAACCGATATAGCTCTCCCTGGTTTCGGCGCCCGCCGAAGCGAAGACGACAGCCGATGCTTCCTCTTCCAGCCGCAGATCCATGTACTCCGGCAGCAGGTTCAGGAAATTCGTCAGGTGTGCCGGCGAATGCTCCGTAAGCAACAGCGGCTTCCAGCTCTCGCCCGCCACGTATACGGTATAGCCCGAACCGGGAGAAACCGACCGGAAACGCTTTTTCAGGCCTTTGGCCGGAACACCCGGGCTGCTCCGGATGACGTCCTCGATCAGGTCGCCGAACTGGCTGATGATCAGGTAGTCGTCTTTCAAGAGATAGGAAAAGAGATTTTGTGAATGCTTGTCGTGGATATCCGTAATGCGCTCGCCCTGGAAAGTGTGGGTCAATACCCGGACATCGGTACGCTGCGGACGGAGGAGCCACTGCCGCTCCACATCATCCGACACCGGTATATACAGGATCAGGCCGAGCGAATTGCCTGACCGGGGATGAAAGGAACAGGTGACCGTCTTCCGGCCCAGGAACGCCTCCACCTGCCCTGCATCCGGGTTAAACCAGGAAAGCATGGAAAGGTTGCCGTTGACCAGGCTCAGGAGAGGCAGCTCCCTAAGCCCGATCGAATCCCCTGTAACGCCCTCTGCGCGGCTGAGCCTGTCGGAAGTCACAATCAGGCTGGCAGATCCGGGTATGTAATCCCAGGCGACCTCCGAATGCCTGCGGCTTAACAGGAAATAACCCGCCACCAGGAGGAGGAGGGTTACCAGGAAAATAACTGCATATTTTTTCAATCGATTCGCGAGCCTACACGGTGGATTTTAGCGCCCTGATTTTGCTGTTCAGCTGGAGCCTGAAGACCACCAGCTCTCTGAAACTCCTGATACATACCTTCCAAAGCGTCCATTTCACGATGGACACCGTACCGGTCTCGCGGTCTTTGTGGGTGATCGGGATATTGAACAATTCCTGGCCCGATTTCTTGGCCATCACCGAAAGGAATATATTAGGAGCAAACGGTTCCGGATCGGGCAGCTGCGCCAGTAGCTTTTTCAGGAAAGTCCCCCGGATCAGCCTGAAAGGAATGTTGCTGTCCAGGATATAGGTACCGTATACTGCTGCGATCGTGGAGCGGAGCACCCTTGTGATAAAAAGCCGGACCGTGGCATCGTGACGGATCTCCCGGTAACCCAGGATAAACTCCGACTGGTTACGCTTTTCCCACAGCCTGTCAAAGTCGTCCGTGATAAACTGGTCGTCGCTGTCGGTCTGAAAAACGTACTCTGACCCCATTTCCACGGCCTTCTTATAGCCGTTTACCACTGCATTGCCATGACCGCCGTTTTTCTGGTGCACCACTGTAAGGCGGGGATATTTTGCTTTCATCCGGTCGAGCAATTCTCCCGTCCTGTCCTTCGAACCGTCGTTGATGACCAGCAGGGTTGTTTCTTTGTCCGGGAATTTCCGTTCCAGGTAACCGGTCCAATTGTCGACAACCTTCTCAATACAATCCTCCTCATTGTAGGCGGGCATTACAATAGTCAGCAAAAACGGCATAGCATAGAGTCATTTAAAATTGCGCAAAAATAGTCAATTTCTTTCTTAAAGACAAACCGGTGAGTCATTTGTGCGCACCTCCGGCCCACCCCGGAAAACACCCCCGGCCGCCCCTCAGGCTTCGGCCCATTTCACCCGCACGATCTTGCTGCATATGCCTGTTTCGGCAAAGAAATGCTGCCAATGGAGCTGCTGTGCAGAAAGGTGGTCGGTCGGGGATTTGATTTCGATAAAACAATATTCCTCTTCATTGCAGACAAATAAATCCGGGAATCCCCTGACGTTTTCCCTGAGGTTGGAAGCCATCTCCATCAGTACCCGCGCCACCAGCCCTGGCGGCACCCTGTCCGCTATCGCCAGGACCGTGCCCAGCAATTCGTCATACCAGTTTACCAGTACGTTGGAAACACCGAACCTGGAGGCGTAGGTCTCCTGTACGGCGGCCAGGAGCTTCTCCCGGCTTTCCAGCTCCGCAAGACGACGGAGGAGCATTTCCCTTCGCTTTACATAGAAATCAGGCAGGAAAAAATCAGAAGGCACTCGCTGTAGCGGATGATGCAGCGCCTGGACATTGGTATCGTAGATCGCCTCCCAGAACACCAGGCCGAAGAGCGCCCGCCAGGTTTCGTTTTCACTGAAAAAAGCCTGGTAGCCTGCGTCCCGGTAATAATCCAGCGCCCCGGCTTCCACCCGGTGGCGGTAACCGGCCGGGATCACGATGCTTTCGGCATTGTGAAGCGCCGAAGTGGTGCTGCGGATGCTTTTCTTTTTCCCTGCCGACAGCCGGGAGAGAAAATCCTGCCCGAAGAAGCGCTCGTCCGCATTTTGCGGCTCCGAAACCATCTCGTGGCAAAGCGCTACCGCTTCGTCGAGCGCGCCCGCCCGCTGCAGCAGCCTGGCCCGGCGCTCCCGGGAAGGCGCCTGCGGCGTCAGCTGGTATACGGTCAGCGCCTGGGCGGACAGCTTTTCCCGTTCAAGCCAGGCGCCCACCTTCAGCACCAGCCGCCGGTAGACCGGCTCCGCAACCAGGCTCAGTCCCCCGGCAATCCCTCCCTGCCAGTTCATGAACCAGTCGTACACTTCCTCCGCCGGGAAGCTGCTTCTCAATTCGGAAAACAATTCGCCCGTGAGGGAAACCATGAGCGTGTCCTCCGCCTCCTTCCGGGTGGCAAACTTCTGCGTGAGCTTGTCTTCCTCAAACGACTGGAACCGCACATGGCCCAGGTCACGGATGATAAATTCGGAAACGTCGTCGTGCCGGTTGCCGAAAAACAGGAATTTCATCATCATTACCTCCACCTCAAACCCCACCTTGATCACGGGTTCGGACCGGGTCAGCACGCCGAACAAAGTACGGGTATCGTACGCAAACAGCAGCCACCGGACCAGGTCCGGCTTCCGGATGCTCCGCGAAGGCATCACCTCCGGCCGGAGCGACGTCACCGCAGCAAGCAGCTCCGGCTTGGTAAACTGGTCCAGCACCTCCTCCC
>JBEBSO010000328.1:0-4819 GCA_040394275.1 Telluribacter sp. | reverse complement strand
CATACAATACCCAGCGCCTGCCGGGCGGCACCACCCCGGCAGGCGCGGCGGGAGCTTCTCCCTGCTGCTTTTGTCCTGCGAGCCTTACTTTCTCCGCCTCTTCGGCGGCAATGATGTCGTCGAGCTTCCGCGTCAGCGCCTCTGCCGGCAGCCCGGCCAACACCTGCAGGCTGTCCTCTCTTTTCAGCGTTGCCATCTGCAAGACAAACTCATCCAGCGCCTTCTTTCTTTCCGTCAGCGCCCTGAAGTCCGGGGAGCCTTGCGGAAGGGCCGCGAGCGCGCTGTCGTAGTACATCTTGGACAGCTCATAATTCCCCAGGCGGTCATTGTAGATACGGGACATCTCCAGGTAAGTGTAGGGCACCTGCGCCGTATTTCCCTTCCCTGCCGCCACGGACTGCTGAAGGTAGCCGAGCGCCGGCCGGCTGTTGCCCTGGTGCTCTGCAAGCATGCCCATTGTAAAGTAGATCCGGTCCCGGAGATCTGTATTTTTCCGGTCGCGGAGCATCTTCTCAAACCCGACGGAAGACAGGTTTGTCCCCGGGTGGAGAATCACCTTGTTCTGAATGGTATTCAGCCGGGCAAAAAAAGACAGCTCGTACGGCGCCCGGTTGTTGTCCGCCTTCCGGTATTGTTTGTTGGCCAGCCCGTATTTCCCCAGCTCATCGTACAGCTGGCCCACTACATAATGAATTCTCGATTTGGCGGCTGACTTCTTCATCAGCGGCAAAGCCTCCTCCAGGATGGCCACGGCGAGCAATGACTCCCCGCGCTGCTGGTGCAGGTAGGCCTTGGCGAGGTAATAGTCTTTTGTCGTCTGTTTGGAAAGGGGCTGCAGCCGGAGGTATTCCGCGACATTGAGCGCATTGGTATAGTCCTTGTGATCGATATATGCCCGCATGAGCCAGGTAAGGGCCTCATTTTTATCATTCTCGTCCTTCCCGTTGGCGAATACATAACGGAAGGCCTCTACCGCATCGTCCCATTGACCGAGGTAGAGCCGGGCTTTGCCCAACACCGTATAACTGTTGTCGAGCCACCTCGAATTCTGGTGCTTGTCGGCTACCACCGATGCCTTTTTGATCGCATCTCCCAGGAGCGGCTTGTGCTTATGGGTGAGCGAAGTATCGATCGGCGGGAGAACGGGAAGAAAGGCGTTATAGTTGTCTTTGTAATCCTTCGCTACGGCCAGCTCCACCGAATCGAGGTTGGCCCGCGCAATGTAATAAGCGTTGTACCGCGACGTCACATTGTGGTACCCGACGCTCAGGGGCCTGCTGCTGTACTGCGAGCATCCCGGCAGCAGGAAAAGCAGCGCCACCACAGCGCCCCGCAGATAGCTGCCCGTCTTTCGCGGAAATATATTGATGCAGGCGTCCAAAATCAATAAACTGTTTTTGACAGATTTATCCTTCAAAGAAACGCAGAAATTTACAATTCCGTATCGAAAGGGGCCCGTTTCTGCAAAAAATCAGATCAGAATGCCGTTATTTGAAGCATGGGAAGTCAATTTCAGGATTACGAAAAAAAGGGGCGGAAAGAGGTAAACAACTACCTGCGCTTTTCCGGCCTTGCCTTTCAAATGCTGGCGGTCATCGGGGGGTTCACCTACCTGGGCTACCGGATTGACGGCTGGCAGGAGCACCGGATCCCGGTATGGACGCTGGTGCTGTCCCTGCTGTCGATTGGCGCGGCGCTCTATCATTTCATCCGGACGGTTGCCAGGTAAGCAGGCACGGGGAAAATACGGTCAAAAGATACTATTCATGCTAAACAGCTTTATCTTCTCTGCCCTGCTGGGCATTGCACTATTTGTAGTTCGGCAATACGGCCCGGAAGGATGGGTGCATACCGGCATCTGGTACATACTGGCGTTCTTCCTGGGGATGTCGGTCCTGATAAACCGCCTGACGGAACAGGGCTTTCGCAATAACCGGGAAAAATTTGTACAATTCTACCTTTCTACTGTGGTGATGCGGCTGATTCTATCCTGCATTTTTATCGGTCTTTTTCTGTATGCAGGCCTGGAAAATCCCTTTCTGTTCGTGATCAACTTTTTTGTACTCTATTTATTTTATACATTTTTTGAAATCTATTTTTTGTATCGTAAATTGCGCCGCGATTCGTAAAACGTACCATTCATTCATCCCATATGATTAGTTATTTCCGCCGTAATTTATCGGTCATAGTTGCGATAAGTGTCTTAGCTTCCAGTTCCTTAAAGGCACAGGACGGGCATAATCATCACGAGCACGAAGGGTTAGATGACAAGATTGTTCATGCCGAACAGCAATTGGAAGAGCACCTGGAGGAAAACGAAGCGCATTTCGATATCGGGAAAATGATCATGCACCATATTGCGGATTCGCACGAATGGGAATATGCGCACGGGGTGGAGATCCCGCAGCCGGTGATCCTCTACTCGGCCGACCGCGGCCTGGAGATATTCAGCTCCGCCAATTTCCACAATGCTTCCCACGAGTACAACGGCTACCGCCTGGAGCACGGCGATTCGGAAAAGATTGTTCCGGTGGACGAATCACGCGAGATATACGATTTTTCCATTACGAAGAACGTCGCTTCCATGTTTATCAGCGCCATTCTCCTGATCGTGATTTTCCTGTCCATAGGAAAGGCCTATCAGGAGCGGAAAGGAAAGGCCCCGAGCGGGCTTCAGGGAGCAATGGAAGTAATCATCCTGTTTATACGCGACGAAGTGGTGAAGCCGAACATCGGTCCGCACTACGGGAAATACCTTCCCTACATGCTGACATTGTTTTTCTTCATACTGATCAACAACCTGCTGGGCCTGCTGCCGGGCGCGGCCAACGTAACCGGGAACATCGCTATCACCATGGTGCTGGCGGTGCTTACGTTCATTATCGTTCACATTAATTCCAACAAGCATTACTGGCTGCACCTGGTCAAGCCTACCGGCGTCCCCGCAGCCCTGCTGCCGATCATGATCCCGGTCGAGTTTGTCGGTGTGCTGATGAAGCCTTTTTCCCTGATGATCCGTTTGTTTGCGAACATGACGGCAGGGCACATCATCCTGCTCAGCCTGTTCGGGCTTATCTTCATTTTCAAAAGTTTTGTGATTGCTCCCGTGATTTCAGCGTTTGCGCTGTTCATGAACTTCATCGAGATCATGGTTGCATTCATCCAGGCTTTTATCTTCACGCTGCTGTCGTCCATGTACATCGGAAGCTCGATCGAAGACAACCATGATGCGGATCACGGGCATTGATTTTAATCTTTTGTTTTTTAATTAATATATCTAAACAACACAATTATGTTACTTCAAATTTTGCTTCAGGCTGCCGAACAAAGCGGTGCAGGTCTGGCGGTACTGGGTGCCGGTATCGGTGCTGGTCTGGCTGCTATCGGTGCCGGTCTCGGTATCGGTAAAATCGGTGGAAGCGCAATGGAAGGTATCGCCCGTCAGCCTGAAGCTGCCGGTCGTATCCAGACTGCCATGCTTATCATCGCTGCGCTTATCGAAGCGGTGGCACTTTTTGCTGCTGTAATTTGTCTGCTTATCTCTTTCAAATTGTAGTAAGCAATGTCGGCCCGGCGTGCATTAGGCGCCCGGACAAGGCCGGAAGAAACTCCGCGGGAGCGCTAGGCTCCCGCGGCCTTTAAACAAAAGATATCCAGCGAAATTTCATCTGTTTATATTCAGTTTGGATTAGTAAGGTCAGATGGAATTCGCCGGGAAAATCATACTTGTCTGTATGTATCCGCTTAGGCTTAATTCAACATTAACTTAATAAACGATGTCGTTACTTACCCCTGCAATCGGTTTGATATTCTGGATGCTGGTAGTATTCCTGCTGCTGGTTTTCATCCTGTCCAAATTTGCCTGGAAACCCATTATAGCCGGCCTGAAAGAACGGGAGCACGAAATCCAGAGCGCCCTGGACCTGGCCGAAAAAACCAAAGCGGAAATGGCGCAGCTGCAGTCTGACAACCAGAAGCTCATCGCCGAGGCCAATGCCGCCCGTGACCGGATCATCCGCGAAGCGAAAGAGGCCGGTGACAACCTGATCGCCACCGCCAAGGAAAAGGCTACGGCAGAAGGAAACAAAATCATCGAAAGCGCACGCGAAACCATCCGCAATGAGCAGCATGCGGCGGTCAGCCAGCTGAAAAAGGAAGTAGCCGCCCTCTCCCTCCAGATCTCGGAGCAGGTGCTGCGCCGTGAGCTGAGCGATAAAGCGGCCCAGGAGCAGCTGATCTCGGAGCTTGCCTCCAACGCGAGCCTTAATTAACATCAAAACCATTTTACAATGTCAGTTACTACAGTAGCGTCGCGTTATGCAAAATCGCTGATAGACCTTGCCAAAGAGAAGAACGTGGTAGATGTCGTCTACAAGGACATGCTTCTTTTCAAGAACACAGCAGCTGAAAACAGGGCGCTGGGATTGGCATTGAGCAGCCCGGTGGTAAGGCACGAAAAAAAGCTGGGGATACTCGAAGGGCTGTTTAAGGATAAAGTCAACCCCGTTTCCTATAGTATATTCAACATCATTACCCGCAAGCACCGGGAGTCTATCCTCCAGAATATTGCGGAAGAGTATATAAAGCAGTACGACAGCTACAAGGGTATTCAGAAAGCGCTGGTTACCACCAGCGTCCCGCTCACCGACGAATTGCGTGCAAAATTTATCGACATTGTCGGCAAGGCCACCGGCAAGACCGTGGAGCTGGAGGAAAAGGTGGATCCGGAGCTCATCGGCGGATTCATCATCCGCGTAGGTGACCAGCAGCTGGACACCTCACTCAGAAATGCGCTGAACGAGCTGAAACTGCAGTTTCT
>JBEBSO010000327.1:0-4851 GCA_040394275.1 Telluribacter sp. | reverse complement strand
AATAGAAATCGGGAATGGTGATCAGGCCGATAATGCCCGACAGGTAAAACACAAGCGTCCACTTGTGCCTGGTCTGGATAAATTCCCCTTTCCTGATCTTGATAATCAGCACCGCGAACACATAGACTCCCAGGGTGAGCAGCAACAGATGCAGAAAATGCCCGTAACGCCTGTACAGGATGGAAAAATACCCGTAGTCATCAAACTCGTAGCCGGAAAGATGATATTTGGCAGCTATCGATTCCATTTCCTGGTAAAGCTGCGGGGTAGGCTTTATCTCGGCCACCCTGCTGAGGTAATACAGGCCACGTGTATAATCGTCCGATTTCAGGGAAATATATGCGAGCTTCAGCAGCAGGTCCGGATTGTCCTTCTGGGAAGTCAATGCCTTTTTCTTATATACGAGGGAAGCCTCCGCATACTTGCCGATCGCGAAAAGAGAATCTGCACGCCGCAGCTCGGATTTGGTCTGTTCCGCGCGCGCCGGGAAACCCGTCAACATCTCCAGCAATACTATGAAAATAAGATATTTAGCAATTCCTCTCTGCATCTGCAAGAACATCCGTCCCGGTTGACCCCGCAATTTCGCAAAAGGCGACGGCTTATCCTACATTTTCTCACGCCGATGTGCCGCCCCGGCCGGCTGCTCCCTACAGCAAAGGTGAAATCAACCGGGCGGTCTTCTCTGCCAGCTCTTTGTACCAGGGCCGCCGACGCCACTCCGTTATGTCGATCTTTTCAGCATCCAGGATATCTTCCATAAAAATACCTGCCAGGTCACCTGCTATCTCTTCGTCGTAGACAATCGCATTGACCTCAAAATTCAGGTCAAAGCTGCGGTTGTCCATGTTGGCTGTCCCCACCATGGCGATCTTACCGTCTACCACCATCGTCTTGGCATGGATAAAACCCTTCCGGTACAGGTAAATCTCTACACCCGCCTCCAGCAGATCCGTATAATAGGACCTGGCCGCCGCGTTCACTACCCGCGAATCGGAAATGCCGGGTACCAGCAGGCGGATGGTGATCCCACCCAGCGCCGATACCGTCAATGCATCCATGAGACTGTCCCCGGGAATGAAGTAGGGCGTCGTAATCAGCACCTCCTGCTCCGCCAGGTAGATGGCCTGCAACATGGAAAACAGGATGGTAGGCATGTCCGAATCCGGCCCGCTCGCCGCAATCTGCACCGCCTTGTCGCCTTTATAGCTTTCTGAAAGGTGTAAGGGAAAATAACGCTGATCGGGATACAGCTGTTCGCCGGCGCAAAAATTCCAGTCGCAGAGAAACAGGTACTGCAGGTAGTGTACGCCCGGGCCGTCGATACGAAGATGTGTGTCTCTCCAGAATACCGCGGGAAGTCCTCCTTCCCGGTTGATATACCTGTCGCTGATGTTGATCCCACCGATAAATGCAGTGAGCCCGTCTATGACTATGATTTTCCGGTGATTGCGGTAATTCATCCGGTTGGCCAGCTTGAGAAAGCGGATTTCGTAAAAGGGAAAGGCCTGTACCCCGGCTGCTCTGAGCCTCCGCACCAGGTTCCTGCGGATCGACCTGCTGCCGAAATCATCGTAGATAAACCTGACCTCCACTCCTGCCCCGGCCTTCTCTATCAGCACCTCCTCCAGCGCACGGCCGATCTCGTCGTCCTCGTAAATATAATACTCCAGGTGTATGTGATCCTTTGCCGCCCGGAGCGCCCGGAGCACTTCGGGGAATTTCCCTTCCCCGTTTATCAGCACCTTCACCTCGTTGTTGACCGTCAGCGGACTCCTGCTGTTCCGGAGCAGCAGCGTGGCCAGCTCTCGGTTGTGCCGGAGCACCTCCCCCGCGCTTCCCGGCTGCCTGAGCCCTTCGTCCAGAATGTTGCGCTGGAAAAGCTCCCGCAGGTTGTCATCCCGCAGCAGCTTCTTGGAATAGATCTTCCTTTTGCGGTAGTTGATCCCGAATGTGAAATAAAAAATAAGACCGAATACCGGAACAAAAATCGCGAGGATCAGGTAGGCCAGCGTCTTGGTAATGGTCCGGGTATCATATATGATACGCAGACAGACCAGGATGACCACGATCACGTAGAGTATTTCGTAAACAAGCAGCCAGCTCATACCTGACGTACAAAAAATAAATGAAGGCGGTAAAACCAATCCACGGCAATCTACTGAAACAAAATGAATTGAAAAAATGCCGACGCCATATCCGCCGGTCCCGGGTTAGTAGCGTTAAAAAACTTACCGCCATATGACGTCGCAGGGTGGCCGCCCCCCGGGAAACCGATGCCGGCGCAGGTTTCATTGTTCCGAAAGCCCGGGAAGAACGACCCAGTAAAACGCGACAATCCTGCGCCTGTGGTCATTTGCCGCAACATGCTCCGGCAGACCGACCGGCAGCTCCTCTCCCCTCCCCACGGCGGATATCTCCACGGGCAGCTTCAGGCCCGGGCGGGCTTGCTGCTGCTTTTCCACGATTTGCTGAAGCAGATCCCGGACCGCCTGCGCCCGCAGCCTGGACAAATACAGGTTCAGCTTCCCGTTATCGGGCGCTGCTCCCTTTCCCTCTTCCGCTTCGATCCTCCTGTTGAGATCCCTGTAAAGCCTGGATCCCCTGTTGATCGGCGTGGCATCGGAATGGCCCGAAACAATAATTTCCCCCTTCAGGCGGTTAAACGAGTCTTTGTACTTCTCGGCAAACACAAACATCTTCTCCACGATCGGCGTAAACAGCCGCTCGCCTTCCGTGAGCTGCTCAGGGATCAGGTTGTATTCCCCCGGCGCAAACAACGCGCCGATCTCCGATTTGCTGTATGTGACATTTCCCAGGAAATCAATGACCACTTCCGTCTTCCTTTCCAGGATCCTGACTTCCTCCTTCGACCTGGCCACTGCCTGGTCCGCCTTTGCCACCACATCTGCATGCGCTGCCGCCTGCTTTTTTCCCTTGCCGTTCTGGTGAGCCCTGGCCTCCTCTTCCGCCGCCTTCAACCCGGCGAGGTTGTCGTTGACCCTTTCTCTTTCCGCCCTGACAAATTCCATGATTTCCCTATGCGCCGATTCGGCGATCCTTCCTTCCGACAAAGCCTTGTCTGCATCCGACGCCATTTTGTCAAGAGATTTCAACAGGTTCTTCTGCGATTCGGCCTGTTCCTGGATGGCCGCGATATGGCTGTCAACCGGCTTTGTCTTTTTGCTGCACCCGGTCCAGACACACGATAGAAAGAAAACGGCCAAGAGATATATTCCTTTTTTCATTTTATCTCCTTTTTTAATTCTTCGTCTGAAATAAACAATGGCTGCTTTTTCGGCGTTTTCTTTGCCTTGACCTTCTCAGGCTTCCCGACCGTCACGCCGGGAGAAGCGGCATGCTTTGCCTTACCTCCCGGCTCCGGCATTTCTTCCGTCGTGGTCACATTGTTGACCGACCGGATATACCCGGCGAGGGCCTTCCACTCGTAATGCCAGATCTTCCCGTACGTGTCCTTTCTTTCCAGCGACCTGTAGCTTTTGGCCAAAAAGTGGTTGGCCAGCGAATCCACCTGGCGGGTATTCGCTCCCGCATGCAGCATATCGCCAAAAACCGCCCTGGCCTTCTGGAGCTCCGGCTCCAGGAGAACCGGGTTGGCGTCATCGGGCAATGTATCTAAACCCTGCGCTATTTCCCGCCAGCCCCGGGGCGCCGGTCCGGCTGCCGGAGATTCCCCGGGAGGAGACACTGCACGAATCACGGATGGAACTCCTTCGTCCACCCCCGTTGCCTCCACTTCCACTGCCGTTGCCGCCTGCGTGTCCGCCCGGGTAAAAAAACCTGCCGCCTCCTCCCTGAAATGATACAACAAAACGCCGAACACCAGCATGCCCGCCAGCAACGCGGCTGACACCCCGGCAGTCCTTCCCATCCGCAGGGACGAAAACCTGAAGCCAGGCGCCTTCAGCTTCGGGAAACGCACTTCCGTCATCCGGCTCCCCGCTGTTTTCAGCACCTGCGGCAGCGTCCATGCGGACGCCTCCCTCCGGCTGCTGCTCCCCGACCTGCTTCCCCGGCCGGTTGCCCGAAATGCGGGCTTCTCCGCCGCAGCGCTGGACGCCCGGGTATCCTCAAACCATTCCACCCCGCCGCCTTTGCTGAAACGTCCTATATATTTCTTACCTGTATGCACATCCTGCGCAGACCAGACCGCTCTACCCGGGGACTTGTCCCCGGATATCCGCTCCAGCAGCTCATACTGGTCGCCGATGATATCTCCTGCTCTGTAATCTGACATCTTCTAAAGTACTTCAGCTCCGGCCTGGGGTCTCCACTTCTTTACTGCGTCGTCGCCAAGATTCTGAACGTCCATAATTACCGCGCCTATTTCACGCAGCATCACCTCCGCATCCGCACCGGGCCCGGTGGTTACCAGTGCTTTCGACGCCGCAGAATTACCGTTGCCGAACGGCGACATCCCGGACAGATATACCACGTTGCCCATTCCCCCCTTCGTATTGACAATGAGTGTAAAGGCTTCGCTTCGCGCGTACAGGTAAGCCCGGTATAAGCCGTATGCCCAGCCCGCCAGCCCGAGCACACTCCCGGCCGGGGCGGATCCCAGCATGGCGGAGACACCGAACGAAAAAGAAGCTGCAATCCACGTCACCAGAATAAAGCCGATGATAAATACCAACAGGCTGAAAGTAGACCCCTTGTAAATCTTAATATCTGCCACTTCACTGATCGCCACCTCGTTGTGGATCACACTCCAGCCTTTCAGGTTCTGGCCCAGCGCCTGGAACAAAACACGCTTGTTCGTTATCTCCACGTAACCCATTGCGTTGATCCCGAAAAACTTCGACTTATATTCGGTACACTGATAGGACT
>JBEBSO010000326.1:0-4858 GCA_040394275.1 Telluribacter sp. | reverse complement strand
TTTCGGGATTGGCGTCTTTGGGATCTTTCCAGAGGAATACTTCAAGCAGTTCTCCGGCCTCGATGCCGATGGCCATAGCGAGGTCCTTGGGGTTATGGAACTGTTCCCAGTCGCGTTCGTTGCGGAATCGTAGCAGTTCCCGGGTGAGCGTTTCGATGTCGGTCATGGGGATGTATTAAAAGGCCAAATTACGTAATTTGCGGCTTATGAAAGAAAAAAACCTTTATATCATCGGTGGCTGCAACGGGGCCGGCAAAACGACCGCTTCCTTTACTATCCTCCCTGAAATCCTGGATTGCAGAGAGTTTGTGAATGCCGACGAAATTGCCAAGGGACTTTCGCCATTCCAGCCAGAAAAGGTGTCGTTCGAGGCCGGGAGAATCATGTTCAACCGAATCAACGAACTCTTAAATGAGAATGAAAACTTTGCTTTCGAAACCACATTGGCCACACGGAGTTACAAAAG
Source organism: Telluribacter sp. (assembly GCA_040394275.1). Taxonomy (GTDB): domain Bacteria; phylum Bacteroidota; class Bacteroidia; order Cytophagales; family Spirosomataceae; genus JBEBSO01. Next base: position 4,392 of record JBEBSO010000326.1, on the reverse strand, counting down.
CAAAATACTGGAAGCACAGGATAAGGGCTTTCAGGTGATTCTCTTATTCTTCTGGTTGCAGAATGTCGAGCTGGCAAAGGAGCGCGTAAGGACCAGGGTTTTAGAGGGCGGGCATCATATCAAAACTGACGTGATCAAGAGAAGGTACCTCAACGGAATCCGGACCTCTTCGAAATCTATATACCCGTTGTCGACTCCGTATTTATATTCGACAACTCGGCGGGAGCACCGCATCTGATTGCGAAAAAAACGGCAGGTCAGGCTTTAACTACTCTAGATTTAGCTAAATTTACATCATTAGAAGACTATCAAAATGCTTCCAGATAAAAAAACGACCTGACGACTCGCCTTCTTCAAGGACTCGAAAAAAGCTATGAAAAGCTGATCGAGTTCAAGAAGAAGAAAAACAGCGTATTGGTGGTGCTCCGCGACAATAAGATTGTAAAGATCAAACAAGAGTAGTTGGATCTGCCACAAACACGCCTCCAACCCATCCCTCCACACAGCAAACCCCTTTCGTTCATCCGTGTAGTCATGTACGACCCGGTCTGCGTGACCCGGTCTGCCTGATCCGAGAAAAATTTTCGGATTTATTTTGCAGGAAGAGTTGTCGTCCACCGGTACGGATTTTTCCCAGCTGCATTTCTATTTCGGTAATGCCGTGTTTCAATGCATGGATGCGCTTCGGAAAATGCCGGGTGTACATAGCGTCTTCTGTGTCCGGGGATTCGCCCGATAGAAGAAAAACGCAACTCCTCACTCCAATCCTTCATCCAGCTCACCAAAATGCCCCGCTTTCCGCCATAGCTCCCGGTTGCCGATCACATACAACACTTCCCGAGCGCGGGTCACCGCCACATTCAAAAGGTTAGGCTTGCCACCGGCCCAGGCCCTGGCGCCCGTTTGTCCCGGCGCGGGCGCTCCCAGTACCAGGATAACCGCCTCGGCTTCGCGCCCCTACACGGTATGCAGGGTGCCGATCCGCTCGTAGGGCCAGGTGCGGGGGTTTTCAACCCAATCGGTCAGCAGACCACTTTCGTACACAAGTCGGCGCAGTTGATCCGACACTACTACAAAAGGGGTGATAATATAAATATCCGGATTCACCCCTGCGTTGCGCATCCTTCCCAATAACTCCAGCACTTTTTGTCCCTCCCGCTGGCTCCATTTTCCGTATCCGTCACTGTCCCGTACGTCGAACCAGCAAGATCCTCCCACTATATCGCGTATGCCGGACCGCCCGGGCTTTTTGGCCTGTACCATCAGGTGTTCATAAGCAATAGTATTCGAGATGCCGAACATAGGCTCCGTACAACGCCTGTGCACCAGCAGCGGAACGCCGACCGACCGGCTTCCCTGCCGTCCCTCAAATTCGGCATAATAAGGTGAAGCAGCATCGGCCAGGCGCTGTACCGAAGCCTCGGGTGCATTAAAATGGTGGGGGTCCACACCGAATTGGCTGCAGATATTTTGGGTTAAACGCTCGGGCAGGGTAACGACCGGCTCGATCTGTAGCGGATCTCCAACGACCACCGCCCGTTTTGTCCGTATCAATGCGCCTACCGCCGCCTGCGGAAGCGCTTGCCCGGCTTCGTCGATTAAAAGCCAGCCCAGACTTTCGGCGGGAAGCCGGCCCAGCATTCGTTCCACCGAAGCAAAAGTGGTAGAAACCGCCGGCACTACGAGAAATAGCGAAGACCACAGATCAGGAAGAAGTGCTTTTTTTCCGGCGTCGGTCAGCAAATTCCTTGAAAACAATCCCATCAGCACGCCGAGGTTATGCTTCAGCGGCTTCGCCGCCGCGTCTATAAAAGCCTTGTGAAGCCGGAGCGCTTCTACAAATACCTCCTCCCGGAGCTGTCCTACTTCCCGGTCGTACCAGGGTGAAACCCGGTGCCTGTCTTCATGCGGGAGGGCAAAGAAATCCCGGTCGATGCAACCCATTCCAAGCTCCGACTTTGCTTGATTGACCACCTCCGTCGCAGAAGCGATATCAGCTTTTGTTTTGTCGACACGCTCCCGGCACTTCTTCACGGAAGATTCGTACATCGTCAGCGCCTCCTGCCGGGTTATCAGTTCTTTCAGGCACCCGCTCAGGTAGGCAGAATCCGCGTATACTTTCTCTTCAAGCGCATCGTGGTGTTTTTCCCACTCACGAAACCGCCGGGTTCTGAAAAGTCTCGCGAAAAAACCCGGTCGCGCTACTTCGTGTTCCTTCAGCAACCGGCCGCTTGCCAGGCACCGACGTTCCGCTTCTGAATGACTTTGGTGAGCATTTTCGGTAATTTTCTGCGCTTCTTCCAGCCGGACGGTCTCCACCTTGAGGGTCTGGTGTGTATCTGCTTCCGCCCGGATGAGGGAATCAAGCCCGACAAACTGCTGTCTTATGTTTTCTAACGCCGTCAACGCCGCCTGGCTTCTTGAATAAACCTCCCGGAATCGGGCTCGCGCGCTCTCCCAACGCAGGAGCGCCGCAGTAGGATTTGCAGGCGCGTCTTCTTCCGTGATAATCAGCGGCTTTCGCCTGGTTTTACGGCCATCGATCGTTTCCTCGATAAACTGAGGGGTACCGCTTGCCTCTGTTAGATAGGTCGCCAGCCCGGTGTCTTTGTGCCACCAGAACTCCTGGCGAAACAGGCTTCTGTTCTGACTGTTACCGAGAACAGCCGCAGCCAGGCCCCAGCTTTCCCTGCCCAGCAGCCGGTCGGACACGGTAGTAAAGTAGCGAAAGTCGCCGAGATCGTCGGCTATGGCCGAAAGACCGGGCAGCTCTGCGCTCACATTTTCAACCGCCTTGTTGTTGGAAGATGCCACCACTATTTCGAACCCGCGAAGTGCGGCATCCAGCTCATATAGATTCAGTTGACCCGCTCCGGCCGGGATGCTTTCACCCGAATGTTTAAACGCCGTGGCCGGGTCATCAAACCGGCACATAACCTCGGCTCTTTTGCCGACAATCCCGGCTACGATATCGCGCAGCAGGGTGGTTTTACCCGTACCCGGCGGGCCATTTACTGCGAGTATCCCCCCGGTTTCCAGTTCGTTCATAGCCAGGTTAACAGCGGCCTGTTGCAATACAACAAGCGGATGCCGTCCCTTACCCGGCCAGCATGCCGGCGGCAGTAATGCCGGGCTGAGCGCCTGCTCAAGCGCGTCAGTGTTGTAGAACAAGTCGAGTCGCTTTTGCAGCTGCGTGGCGCCCATATAAAGACTCAGGTTGCGGGGCGCACAGTTTTTATCGAACAGCTCCCGGGCCATAAGCAGATCACCGATGAAAAAGCTGTTCAGGAAAAGCGGATCGGGCGGATCCGCATTGGTTTTGTATTGGTAGGCGCTAACCGCTAAATAAGAATCGGAGAAAAGCTCCGAGGGAAGCGCCAGCTGTTCTCTGACAAAACCCCTCGCTTTGGAGAGCGCTTTTTTATCAAGCGGAGCCGGCAGGCCGTCCCCGTCTGTTTTCCATAACAGTTCGTTTAAGTCCGCATTCAGCCTACTTTCCGCTCCATTCCACTCCGACAATTCCTTCAGGTTCCCTTTCAAAGCTTGCGAAAGCCCCCACCCGAAGCTTGCCATGCCGGCGGCAAATTCGTCGACAGGCCGCCCGTACTGGTCCAGGACTATAGTGGCTACGATTGCCTCTCCATCGGCGGCAGGTTTTTCCTCACGCTTGTCGGTATAGAGGTCGAGCAGCACCGCCACCGCTTTCCTGAAGTCGATCGTGCCCAGCACCACGTGATAATAAAGCCGGTAGTTAGGTTGCTGAGGCACCTCAGCGGTTTCCCAGGGCAGTTTCCCGCTTTCATTCAATTTGAGCACCGTGCCGTAAGTACCCGTCGCAAGGTCATGAGGGTCTCTGAAGGTCTGAGGCGAAAGTACTTCAAGCGCAATCCAGGCAGAGAATATATCGGAAGGAGTTTGCTGCATCCGGCTTTACAAAGATTTCCCAAAGATAGAAAAGTTCCGGAGTAGCAGGGGCAGCAGCGTTATGCTAAGGCTAAGTTAAATTATCCAGCCACGAATGCACGAATCCGGTTTGAATTCGTGCATTCTGTACAACAAACTTACAGATGCCTGATAATGGAACGCATGGCTTTTATTGAATGGGTATAAAGATCAGCCTTCGACAGGCTCAGGCGCCGTCCGGATGGCACCGTCCGGATGGCGGGTGAGCCCGTCGAACCCATTTAACACAATCTGCCGGATGTCTGATCCTCAACCAGGTCAAAACCTAAGCGTTGTTTATTTAAATCAAAGCTCCAAACGTGCTTCTCTCGAATTTGTGGCTCTCCAAACACAAGCGCAGAGATCCTTCACGCTCCCCTCATCGTCGCTACTTGCTCCCCACAGCCTCCTCATACGTAGGCCCGTAAAGTCCCGGGACCTTATTCCCCG
>JBEBSO010000325.1:0-4862 GCA_040394275.1 Telluribacter sp. | reverse complement strand
CCTGAAAGGCAGCCCCGGCGCTTAAAGGAAATCACAGGTCAGCAGGCATCGTTCAAATCTTCTTCCATTTGTTTTTTCTGAGTACCGCTGTAAAAGTTGGGGCAGCTGTTGAGAAAATCCCGGACCGCTTTTTTATAATCTTCGCATTTGCTCTTATTTCCGAAATCATTGGCAAGCGCAGTCGCCGCATTCGATACGCGTGTGGCGCTGTCGGGACAGGACAACGGACCTCCTTTGTCCTTGGAACAATTGCTGAACATAAAGATGCCGGCAAACATAAAAACTTTAATGGTTGGGAATAGTAGCTTTTTCATAATCAGAATGTTAGATAGTTTTTGTTTTTCAAAAGTAACCAATAATCGTTACCGGGAAACATAACTGGGGTCCTTTTTACTCAACGGTATGCCGGCTGGCTATCGCTGCGGAGCCAGATCGATCCATGACCGCTGCCTTATGCTTCCGGCGATGGCCAGCGTGGCCCGGGATACATGGAAGATTTCGGCCAGCGGAACGGGGGGATCTCCCCCTTCCTGCCATGCCGACCGCACCCGCCGGAATTGCTCCTTATGCCCTTTGTCCTGGACGGAGGAGGCCGATGAAAAGCCGGGGACACCGTACCCGGTGAGCTTCCGGAAATTGTCGAGCACGAAAGTCCGGCCCTGGGAGTATACCTCTATACGTTCTTTGGCGTAGGCCTTGCTCCCGTCCGCCAGGTAGCTGATGGCGGCAGTGGAGCCGTTTTCCATGCGCAGAAGGATATGCGCCGAGTCGGTAGTTTCACAGGGCTGCGGGCCTGCAGGAGTAACGTGGAGGCCTGCCACACAGCTGCCGGTCAGGAATACGGCGAGATCGATAAAGTGGCAGGCTTCACCGATCAGCCGGCCGCCTCCCACCGACCGGTCATGGAGCCAGGAGTCTTTCGGCACGAATCCCGCATTGACCGTGATGACAAGGTTCATCGTCGCTGTGCCCGCGAGGGATTTTAACCTCCTGACCAGGGGAGCAAACCTGCGGTTGAACCCGACGGTAAGCGAAGGCGCTTCCGGGTGATCGGCGAAAAAGCGCTGCAGGCTGTCCAGCTCTTCGTCGAAGATCGCGAGCGGCTTCTCCACGAAAACATGCTTGCCATGCCGGAGCGCTTCCAGTGCCAGGGAGCTGTGCAGGTGATGCCGGGTCGTGATCATGACCAGGCTGACTTCCGGATCGGACAGCAGCTCCCCGTAGTCGGTGACGGAATGCGGGATGCCGTATTTGCGGGCGAGCGCATTGCCGCTGATTCCCGAAGCGCTTGCGATGTATTTGACGCCTGTGTTGCCGAAGGCAGGCAGAAGGGTGCGTTTGGTGAAATGGCCGGCGCCGATGATGCCGATGGCTCCCGGCACCGCAGGTATTTTCCGTGCTTTCGGATACGGTGCGGCAGGGACCGGATCCATGCTTTCGGGATAGATCAGCAGGGAGGCCAGGGTCCCGGGTGCCCCGATGCTGCCGTATATTTTCTGATAGTCATGCAGGGGAAACCTTCCCGAAATCAGGGGCTTCACGTCCAGCCTGCCGTCCGCCATGAGCTGCAGCACGGCCTGGAAGTTGCGGTTTTCGGTCCAGCGGACAAATCCTTGAGGATAATCTTTACCCTGCTGCTCGTATGAGTCGTCATAACGCCCCGGGCCGTAGGAGCAGGAAACCTGGAAGGTGAGCTCTTTCTCATAAAAGTCGGCGCGGTTGAGCTGCAGGCCCGTGACACCCGACAGGATGATCCGTCCCCGCTTGCGCGACATCCGCGCTGCCTGCGACAGGAGCTCATCCGACCTGGAAGACGCTGCGATAATGACCCCGTCCGCACCGGCCTGCGCCGTTGCATCCGCCACGAACCGGACCGGGTCGTTGCCTTCGGCCGGGTTGCAGGTGATGATGCCTTTGGCGGCGGCTATATCCAGCCTGGAGACATCAGGGTCGATACCGATGACCCTGCACCCGTTGAGAAGGAGCAGCTCGGCGGTGAGCAGCCCGACGAGGCCGAGCCCGGTGACGACGATGGTTTCACCGAGCGTCGGGCCGAGCAGGCGAATGCTCTGGAGGCCGATGGAGGCGATGGCGGTGAAAGCGGCTTCCTCATCCGTGACGGTATCCGGTATCCGGGCGGCCAGGTGGCGCGGTACGGCAACCATTTCGGCGTGGGGGCCGTTGCTGGCTACCCTGTCGCCTACGCGGAGATCGTGGACATCCCTGCCCACCGCCCGCACGATGCCGGCGTTGCAATAGCCGAGCGGCAGCGGCTGGTCGAGCCGGCTGAAAACGGCTTCGAGTGTGGGAAGGAAACCGTCGGAACGGATTTTTTCCCATACCATCTTCACCTTTTCCGGCTGGAGCCGGGCCTTCTCGAGGAGACTGGCCCTGCTGAACTCCACCAGCATCTTTTCTGTTCCTGCCGACACGAGGCTTACCCGTGACTGTACCAGGACCGAACCGTCCGGAAGCCGGGGCACCGGGACTTCATCGAGAAGTGTCTGTCCGTTTTTGAGATTTTGGATGAGCTGCTTCAAAATGAAAAAGAAAGGGTGGATGGTTTATTTTCTCAGCCGGTCAATCTGCCATCGTGTAAGGGTAAGAAAAAAAAGCATGACCGAGACCAGGTAGATCACGTTACGGAAATCGACAATACCCCGTCCCAGCGCCTGGTACTGAATATTCAGCGCCAGGAAGGTGAACATCTCCGACAGCGGGCCGTTGCCCGCCAGGCCGGCCAGCGCGTCGAAGCCCACAAACCAGATAAAGCCCAGGAATACGCCCAGCACAAACGCGACAATCTGGTTGTTGTTGAGCGAAGATACCCAGAGCCCCATGCTGACCAGCGCACCACTCAGCAACAGGAGCCCGATGTAGGAACCTGCTACTGCTGCCGAATCGATATTGCCTGTGGGGTTGCCCAGCCGGTAGATGCTGTACCAGTAGATCAGGGTCGGCAGAATGGTGAGCGCCACCAGCAGCCAGTTGGCAAAAAACTTGGCCAGGACAAGCTGGTGGTTGGTAACCGGCTTGGTCAGGAGAAGCTCCAGGGTGCCGTTCCTGTTTTCTTCGGCGATCGACCGCATGGTGATGGCCGGTACCAGGAAGAGCAGGACAAACGGCGTAAGGTTAAAAAACATCCCCATGTCCGCATAGGGATAGTCGAGGATACTTGTTTCCGGGAACACCCACATGATCAGCCCGATGGCCACAAGAAAGGCGGCCATGACCACGTAGGCGATGAGGGAATTGAAAAAGCTGTTGATTTCTTTCTGAAACAGGGCCAGCACGCTTCGATCGGTTTAAAAAGATTATTCAAATACCGGTTTGTTCTTCCTGTATATCGCTCCGAGCACCAGGGCGATGAAAAAGCCGGCCATGACAAACCCCGCCGTCTGTACAAAGAACGAAAACCCGGGAGAGAGCACCATTTTTGTCCAGGCGGCAGCCCGTTCGATCTGCCTTTCGTCCATGCCCTGCTTCTGCCAGGCATCCAGCTGTGCCGCCAGGAATTTGTCATTGTAGGCGGTATCTATGAACTGGACATACACAATCTCGAAAGTGGTCAGGATAAGCCCGGCGACAGCCGACATCAGCGCGCCGAGGCTCAGGGCGTCGCCGAAGGAGAGGAGCCCTTCGTTGTCACTGCGTAATTCCTTAAGCGCCAGGTTGATCCCTACGCCCAGGATGATAAATACAACATAGGACACCAAAGGGATGAACGACAGCCCGAACACGTAGGTTACCGCCCGGAAAAGAAGGCAGATCATGCCGAAAATCATCCCGTTTTTCAAGGCAGACCGGGCCACCGTATTTTTTTCCTGCATAGTGTATCAGAATATCCTGGGAAAATCCGCCAATTCCTTCTGCCGGTAAAGAAGCCGGCCTTAACTTTTTTCAAATATACCGTTATTCTGCTTACGGAAAATCAACGAAATCACGAGAATGGGAATGACCGATATGATGGCCTTTTTACTGATCTCGTCGGTGATGAGGTCTTCCGGTTTTGTATTCCTGACTTCTGCCACGAGCTGAAGGAAAGCAGGTTCCTGTATCGATTTGACCAGGTCCGCTTTTCCGTCGGTGAGCAGCCGCTCCATTTCCCGGATATATGCCGGCAGAATGGTGGTGTCGGCATAGCTTACAAAAAAGTAGATAAGCCACCCGGTAATGAACGAGGCCGTCATCATGATGACGTAGCAGATGGTGAGCGCTTCCCAGAGATGGAGCAGGCCATGCCCGATGTTCTTCCGGTAATACCAGCAGGCTATCGACATCGTGATGAGGTAGATGCCGAAATCCAGCGTCCGCTTATTGCCGAGCGGCATAATGTCCAGCAGGTACAGGGCGAGAAAATACAGGAAGGCCAGGAGGCCGGTCGCCGCACCAAAGATCAGCGGGATTTTCAGGATGGGCTTGCTCAGGAACTGTAGTACCTTATTCATTCAACAAGAGGTTTGACGCTTCAGCTTTCTTTGTCCTCCCGTGTCGGGCACGGCGGATTTAAATTTGCAGCCAAAGATACAACAATCTTTTTTAGCGTACCGCCGGCCGCGGGCCTGCCTTCCGGCATCACGAGGGCAGGCGGATGCTCAGGTGAACGGGGCAGTGGTCGGAATGTACGGCGGTCGTGAGCTGCCGGCAGCTCACCAGCTGGGACTGCAGGTTGTCGCTTACCGAGAAATAATCGATCCTCCACCCCTTGTTGTTGCTGCGCGCATTGGCCCTGTAGGTCCACCAGCTGTATTCGACGAGGTCGGGATGGAGAAAGCGGAAGGCATCAGTGAAGCCGCTGCGCAGCCATTTGGTCATCCAGGCCCTTTCTTCAGGCAAAAAACCGGAGCTTTTCTTATTGCCCA
>JBEBSO010000324.1:0-4867 GCA_040394275.1 Telluribacter sp. | reverse complement strand
GTACTGGGCTTCAGAAATAATTCTTATATTCACAACCACAATACGTCCCCGGAAGTCGTGAATGAGAAGGAGGAAAGTGAATGATATACGAAATCACCCGGCCCGGACGTTCTTAAACCCGGGATGTTTCCGCTGCGGCGGACTTTAAACAAAAAGAAGGATGAAAAAAACGGTTCTGCTATTGGCGATGGGTCTTCTGCTCCTGGGCGCTTCCTGTGCCCGTAAGGCTTGCCCCGCCTACGGTTCTTCCGACAAGCCGGAGGCTCCCGCAGCCGCCCTGCACAGGGCTTGACGAAACGGGAATCCCCCTTTCCGGTGAAAGCGGCCGGCGTATACCGCAGGCACATCCCGGAGAAATCTTCGCTGCAGGCACGACAGGCGGCGTGCTGCTATATCATCCGCCGGAGCGTGATCCTGGTAAAAATCAGCGAGCCGTTGCGCCTGAGCAATACCCCTACATCCTTGCCGTCTCCCTTTTGAAGAACCCGGTACACATCGCTGATGCTCATATCCGTGATAGGCTTTTCATTTACAAACAACAGGACGTCGCCCTCTTCCAGGCCGGCCTTATGGGCGGGAGAATCATCCAGCACGTGGCTGACGATATAGGAGCGCAGGTTTTCACCCCCTGCCCGAAGCTCTATTCCGCTCATGTCGTGCTCGAACTTCTCTTTCATTACCCGGCGAACCGGCTTTAGCACCATATACTTGTCCTGGTAATTGATCGTTACTTTAAATCTCCTCAGAAGCTCGCAGCCGATATTGCCCTGCCGGCTGTCCCCGGAGGAAAGCTTGGCGCCGAAGGACAGGCTGTCCGGAAAAGAGGCCACGACATTGGCCAGCTCGAAGCGGCCGAGCCGTATCCCTTCGATCCGCCCCAGGTCGCCGTTGATCACGCCGTTGAGGCCGCGGCCGAGCTGCGCCCTGATCAGCTTGTCGGGAAGACGGACGCTGTTGCTTGAAGACTTGTCAAGCAGCAGCGCATGTCCCGCCCCTGTATCGATCGCGACCTTGATGGGATGCTCCCGGCCGTCTGCCAGCAACGTCACCACGCTGGTAAAGGGTTTGGTATCCTCAATCGTAATCGGGTAGAGATCTCCTTTCCTTCGTTTATACCGGTAGTCTTCCGGCCGGGTAATGACCAGCTCCCGGTGATGGAAGTCCAGCGTCACCACAAACCGGTGAAATATTTCATAGCCGAAAATACCGTGCACAGGAGTACCTACGTATTCGGACAGGTCGAGCACATCCTCTTCCAGCACCACCATATTCTGGCGGCGCGAGACCAGGCCGCCCATTTCGAGGGTATTGTTGATCGACACATGCGCAGACAGGGAATTCCCTTCCCCGACGCCCGTCAGCATGACCTTGCGGATCAGGAGCGGGGAGCTTCCCTTGATTGCCTCCGGGCTGGTTACAATGGTCGAGCTGACCCCCGTATCGAGTATAAACCGCAGGGTATCCCTGTGGTTGACCACCACCGGCACCAGGATCAGGTTGGAGTGCAGCTCAAACGGCACCGTGACGGCTTTTCGCTTCCCTACCAGCTGGAAGCCGAACAGCTCTCTTGATTTCCCTGAATTACCGGCTTTCTTCTGGGCATGTCCCGGGTAGGTTATTCCCTGGAGAATCAGCATCCCGGTGACCACTATCCACCCCAACGCTTTCATAACTGTACATATCTAAATACATTACAATAGCTTCATCGCGCCGCGTATACTGTCCGGCAGGACAACTATCAAAATTAAGGATTTTTCTCTCATAAACAAGAGGTTACGGCAGCAATTTTCGAAGCGGGCGAAAAAAGGCGCCGGTGGGCAGGCGGGGAGGAGGGCGGGAAAAACGGGGGGGGGGAGATGTCTATTCCCGGGCGATGTCGATAAACCGCGCTTCGCTGTGCAGGGCCCGGAGAAGGTTGCGGGAGCGCTCCGGCCGCGCATCGGTAATCAGCACCTGGCCGAATGCGCTGTCATTCATCAGGTCGATCAGCCTGCCGATCCGCTGCTCGTCGAGCTTGTCGAAAATGTCGTCCAGCAGGAGGATGGGCTTTTTACCGGATTGCGTCTCTATCACTTCGTATTGCGCCAGCCTCAGGGCGATCACGAATGACTTTTGCTGTCCCTGGGAACCAAATTTCCGCAGCGGCATCCCGTCCAGCTCAAAAACAAACTCGTCCTTGTGAACGCCCCTGCCGGTACGCTGGCTATGCAGGTCACGTTCCCGGCTCATCCTGAACTCCCGTGTAAAATCAGCACCGGCCAGCTCGCTCTCGTACCTTACCGCCACCGGCTCCCTCCCCTGGCTCAGGTAGGTATAGTGCTTTTGAAAAAGGGCATGGAACATCCCCAGGAAATCCTTCCGCTTTTTGTAGATCAGCCCCGCTATCCGGATCAACGGGAGGTCATAGCTCTCGAGCAGGTCTTCATCCACGTAGCTCCGCTCGGCAAATATCCGGAGCAGGCCGTTTCGCTGGGCCAGCAGGCGGTTGTACTCCAGCAGGCTCCTCAGGTATTGCTGGTCCGCCTGCGCGATGATCCCGTCGAAAAACTTCCGCCGCTCCTCGCTGCCGTCACGGATCACGTCCGTATCGTTCGGCGCCACCAGCACCACCGGGAACTGGCCGATGTGCTCACTGAGCTTTTCGTACGGCTTCTGGTCGCTCAGCATGACCTTCCGCTGCCCCCGCTGCAGGCTGCAGGTAATGCGCACCTCGCGGCCGGAATGGTGAAAAATCCCGTCAATCATAAAGAAGTCTGCCTGGTGACGGATGGAAAGCGCGTCCTGGCTGTGGAAAGCGCTCTTCGTCAGGGCCAGGAAATACACTGCGTCGAGCAGGTTGGTCTTGCCGCTCCCGTTCTCGCCAACAAGGCAATTTACCCGCGGAGAAAAAGTGTAACTGCCTTCTTCATAGTTCTTAAAGTTGATCAGGAACAGTTTTTCAATCCACATAATTTTCCTTGTTCGGCATATATTCTTATTTTCGCAGATATTTCTTCGTGAACACGGATTCACTATCCATTCAACCCGGCAGGCAAATTACTGCCATTAAAAAACGAGAAGCAAATACATGGCTACCGTTAAAGAAAAAAAGAAAGAATCTTCAAAAAAACTGCAGTATTCCAAAGAACAATACCTTTGGTGGTTTGAAAATATGCTGCTCCAGCGCCGTTTCGAAGAAAAATCTGCCCAGCTGTACGGACAACAAAAAATACGTGGCTTCTGCCACTTATATATAGGGCAGGAAGCCTGCTCCTCCGGCTCGGTTTCCGCCCTGAAAGAAGGAGACAAGTACATTACCGCCTACCGCGACCACGGCTTCCCGCTTGCGCTCGGCACCGATCCCAATGCCATCATGGCGGAGCTGTTCGGAAAGGAAACCGGCACCACCAAAGGCAAGGGCGGCTCCATGCACATATTTGACAAGGAGCGCGGGTTTGCAGGCGGGCATGGTATCGTCGGCGGCCAGATCCCGCTGGGCGCAGGCATAGCCTTCGCCGAAAAGTACAAAAAAACAGGCAACCTCTGCATCTGCTATTTCGGAGACGGGGCGGTCCGCCAGGGCGCTTTCCATGAAACGCTCAACATGGCCGTGACCTGGAAGCTGCCGGTCATCTTTGTCGTCGAAAACAACGGCTATGCCATGGGAACTTCGGTAGCCCGGACTTCCAATGTCACCGAGCTGTATACGCTGGGAGAAGCCTATGACATTCCCTCCGAGCCGGTCGACGGCATGCGTGTGGAAGCAGTGCACGAGGCTGTGTCGAGGGCGGCCGAAAGGGCCCGCAAGGGAGAAGGCCCCACCTATCTCGAGTTCCGCACCTACCGGTACCGCGGGCATTCCATGTCTGATCCGCAGAAATACCGGACCAAAGAGGAAGTGGAAGAATACAAGCACCGGGACCCGGTCGATCACGTCAGGGCGGTCATCCTCGAAAACAACCTGGCTGCAGAAGCCGACCTGGAAGCCATCGAGGCAAAGATCAAGCAGATCGTGCTGGATTCGGTTCAATTTGCGGAAGGATCTGCCTTCCCCGATCCGAAGGAAGCCTATACGGACGTATATGTCGAAAACGACTACCCGTTTGCCGAATAAGCCCCGCTGCAGAGGATAAAAGTTCCTTTGGATTTTTGGTAAAACCGGGTGCATGACCTGTACGCCTGCTTTCGCGGGGAAGCTCCCTATTTTGCCAGGTGCAGATTGGCTTTCGCGGGGTGGGGGTTGCGGGTATCGCTCTCGATCAGGCCGTCCCGCAGCCGGATGATCCGGTGGGCATACAGCGCGATGTCTTCCTCGTGGGTGACCATGACAATCGTATTGCCTTTACTGTGAAGCTGGTCGAAGAGATCCATGATCTCGTAGGAGGTTTTCGTGTCCAGGTTGCCGGTGGGCTCATCGGCCAGCAGGATGCTCGGATCATTGACCAGCGCCCGGGCCACGGCCACTCTTTGCCGCTGGCCTCCCGACAGCTCGTTGGGCTTGTGCCCGGCACGCTCACCCAACCCCACGCTTTTCATTGTAAGCATGGCTTTTTCCATCCTGTCGGCTTTGTTATAGCCCGCGTATATCAAAGGCAGCGCGACATTTTCGAGGGAAGACATCCTGGGAAGCAGGTTGAATGTCTGAAAGACGAAACCTATTTCCTTGTTCCGGATCTCCGCCAGCTCGTTGTCCGTCATATCGCTTACGTCTTTCCCGTTCAGGATATATTGCCCGGAAGTAGGCGTATCGAGACAGCCGATGATGTTCATAAGCGTGGACTTCCCCGAGCCTGAAGGGCCCATAAACGCCACATACTCTCCCCGCTCCACCGACATGGTCACGGATTTGAGCGCGTCTACGATTTCGCTTCCCATGATGTAGCGCTTC
>JBEBSO010000323.1:0-4868 GCA_040394275.1 Telluribacter sp. | reverse complement strand
CATCATGTTGGATGAGAGCCACGTGGCAAATGCCGTGGATGTGGGATAATCTCCGCACAGGTTCTTGTAGCTGAATGGACGGGCGTCCGGTATTATTTGCTGCCGGAACAGGTCGTACCAGTGATCGTTCCGGTTGTCGCCGCTGTACCCGAGCACCAGCGTCCCGATATCGCCGGCAGTGAGCCCGTTCTTTTCCAGCATATGCTGGGTGAGCAGGGCGAGTTCTTCCGGAGTAGGACAGGTGATTTGTCCCACATCGGCTATCCGTGGAAAAGAGTTGGCGGAAGGGGCGGCTTCCAGCAGAAACATGGCGGCGCCTTCTCCCGCAACCGTCCCTTCGGATGAGGCGGTAAGCAGGCGGCCGGAGTCGGAAGGCGCTGTCTTGATGATGCCTGAAAGGCAGTCGATATTGAAGTTGTAATCGGAGATCTCTTCCACGCCCCCGAGGAGCACGCTTCGGGCCTTGCCTGTCTGCAGCAGGAGCAGGGCGTCGAGCAGGGCGGTTTCAAAGGCCAGCCCCTTGTTGACATGGGTGATGTTGTAGCAGGTATTTCCGGCCTGGACGGCCAGGTTCCCGGCTACTGAATTGGGCGTGCTTTGCACAAAATTAGTCGGCGTAAGGGTACCTTCATTGTATTCGACGATCTGGTTCAGGAACCTGATACAATCCTGGAGCCCGCCGTTGGATGTGCCGATGATGATGGCGTCCACGGGCGGGTGGCGCCGGAGCAGGAGGGTGCCGGCAGCTACTCCCATACGCACGGCCTTTCCCATCCGCCGGAGGGTGGCAGGGGGGATGATGCCGGTGTAATCGGGTTCGGCGGCTTCGTAGCGGTTGCCCGTATGACGGATGGCCGCTACCTGCGGGAAGGCGGCGTCAAACGTAAGCTGGGGGGAAATACAGACCGAATCCTTTATAAATGCCACTGATCGTCGATAATTGGTTAGCAGGACAAAATTAGCGCCAAAACCTGTTGCTCGGGTAGAAAAGGACTAAAAAACTCAACTTTTTGCGCGGCTATTCCAACGTTTGGCCCGTGCCGGAGGTCTCCGGTATAGTACCTTATCAACCCATCTGGATGGCGTATGCGTTTGTCTTTTCCCTGTATCTGCTTCTTTTTCCTGGCGCTGTCCGGAGCCTGTAAACGTCCCGGAGCGGTTGAGGAGAGCCCTGTAGCCCTGAAATCCCACGGGGCCAGTGTAAACAGGCTGGCCGTGGACCTGAACGGCCGTTTGTGGGTAGCTTCCTCCGAAGCCGACGGGACCGTCCAATGGCCGGTCTACCTGAGCTCTCTGCCCACACGTTTTTTCCTGAGCACTTATGAACAGGGCAAATTCAGCGTGGTGAGCAATAATTTCGGCGCGGTGCAGGAACTGGCCATAGACGGGAACAACGCGCTCTGGTGCCTGGCTGAAGGGCTTTCCGTGCGGCGAAACGGGCAGGTGACGAAGGTGTATGCGCCGGCTGTCAACACGTTCCTGTCGGATATGGCTATCGACGCGGAGAACGGTGTATGGGCCGGCGGATACGGAACGGGGCTTATCCATGCGGACCGGCAGCTGAAAGTTACCCAATTGACCAGGGAAAATGCCGGGCTGCCGTCGCAAAGCATCGGGGCGGTTCATGCGGCGCCGGATGGGTCCGTCTGGGTGGCTTTCGGAGAGGCGAAGGGCATCGGCCGGTACAGGGGCGGGCAGTGGACTTTTTTCAATGCGGGCAATTCTCCGGTGCGCAGCCAGGTCATGTCGATCTGCACGCTGGGGGACAGGGTGTGGATGGCGGTCATGCCTGATTATACCGGCAGCAACCTGCTGAGCTTTGACGGGAAGAGCTGGACGGCACAGCGGATGAATGACGGAAATGGTAATAGTATAGACGGCTTCTCGCAATTGAAGATGAAATCGGGTAAAAACCGGATCTGGATGGCGTATTACCCGCCCCACAACCAGCAGGACTGGAGGTGCAGGTTCATGTCTTTCGATGGAAATATATTTAACACTGTTAGTGAAATACCGGATAATGCCTATATAGGTGATTTTTCAATAGATATAGCCGGGAGCAGGATTTGGCTGGCTTTGTCCGACAAGGGGTTGTTTTCGCTGGAGGAGAAGGCATTGTAAGCGTCGGAAAGCGACAAAAAAAGCCCTGTGAAAGGGCTTTTTTTGTAAGGAAATCTATACTTTCCCCGGCTGGCTGTTATTGCTGTCAGGCTTCTTCTTCGCGCATCCTGATTACTTTGGCCAGCGTGGAGAGGATGGTGTCATGCTTGGTAACGAAGGGGTTGGTGGTATCCCACACGTACCCGGCCAGTACGGAGCAGATCTGTTTTTTGATCTCGGGGTTGATGTAGTCTGAAAATACGATGGTCTGGAAATCCCCGTTGTACCAGCCTGACACGTAGCTTCTGAATACGTCGATGCCTTTCTGCACGACATCCTGGTATTCGGTTTGCCAGGCCACCGGCTCTCCCTGCAGGTGCCGGTGCGTCAGCTTGGCGGAAAGGAGGCCGGAAGCGGTGGCGAAGGTTACGCCGGAGGAGAAGATCGGATCCAGGAATTCGGTGCTGTTGCCGGCCAGCACGAATCCGTCGCCGAACATGCTTTTCACGCCGATGGAATAGCCAAGGATGTGCCGTGGCTCGAAATGCAGCCTGGATTCGTCAAACCGGCCTTCGAGATCACCGAATGTCCGGATCAGGTGTTTGAATTTTTCCCCGCCGTTTTCGGCAAAGTCCACGATGTCGTCGCGGTCGCTGACGATGCCTACCGACGTGGTCTGGTCGGAAAACGGGATGGCCCATATCCAGGAGCGGTTCTGGTTGAAGGAATGGACAAAAATATTGCCGCTGGCGTTCTCAGGCCGCTTGATGTCTTCCAGGTGGGTGAAAATGGCACCGCGCGGCGTGAAGGACGAAGGCTTCCCCAGGTCAAACAGGCGGGGGAGCACGCGGCCGTAGCCGCTTGCATCGATGATGAAGCGGGAAGCTACGGTTTGGACGTTTCCGTCGGGGTCTTTGTACTCCGTAACCTGCTCGGAGAGGCCGCTGGTGACCTTGAGCACTTCGCAGTTGAAGCGGAGATCCACGCCCTTGGCCTGTGTTGCGTTGGCCAGCGCATGATCAAAATCAGCCCGTTTTACCTGCCACGTCCAGCTCCAGGCATCCGGGGTATGCTGCTCGTTGAAGTGGAATTCGAAGCGCTGATTCCCTTTCAGAAAGGCGGCGCCTGATTTGACCTGGAAATTCCGGGCCTTTACCGCCTCCAGGAGACCGGCCTGCTCGAGGTAACCCATGCAGCAGGGAAGGAGGCTTTCCCCGATGACAAACCTGGGAAAGGTTTCTTTTTCAAGGATCATTACTTGGTAGCCCTGGAGCTTGAGCCAGGAGGCGGCGACCGATCCGGAAGGGCCGGCGCCGATGACGAGTACATCAACTTTTTGCATATCAGGATTCTGTTATTTTACGGATAAGGGACGGCCGGTCCACAAAAGAAAAGCAGGTGACCAGCCCGGACAGCGCAGCGCCCAGGATGCCGTGCTGCAGGACGTTCTGCCCGGTGAGATGCAGATTGGGAATCTTTGTTTTGGTGCTCACGATCGTTTTAAGCGGGTGGGCCGCATTTTTCAGGATACCGTACAGGGAGCCTTCCGGGCTTGCGATGTAGTCGCGGAGCGTAAGCGGGGTGGAGCTGTATACGGCTTTTACCTGACTGCGAATATCAGGGAAAACTTTCTCAATCTGAAGGATGACCTGCTCTTCTTTTTTTCTTTTAAAGGCTTCGTAATCCGCGCCGCGGGTCCCCGGCTTGGCAATGGTGTTGAAAGTATCGGCCCAGCGGGCCACCTCGGAGAAGCGCATGTAGCACATGACCGACATCGAATCTGCGAAACCGGGGTTCCTCGATTGGGCGGGCGTCGATACGAAATATTGCCCCGGCCAGGTAGCCGGGTCGTAGTCGATGCCGGCCCAGACGTCATCTCCGTGGTATTGGTACAGGTTGTGGTTCAGGTAAGGGAAGGCGTTTTCGCGGAATACCAGGTGGACGATGAAGGCGGAAATGGTATTCTCCAGATTCCGGACGCGGTT
Organism: Telluribacter sp.; assembly: GCA_040394275.1. Lineage (GTDB taxonomy): Bacteria > Bacteroidota > Bacteroidia > Cytophagales > Spirosomataceae > JBEBSO01. The sequence goes on along the minus strand of JBEBSO010000323.1, from coordinate 783 downwards.
CCGGTAAGCCGGCAGAAACTTTTCCTCGCCGAAGACCGAAATCGTGGCGGCAGGGTGCAGGTTGGAAATGAAGTTCCTGCCGCGAACTGTCCGCCCGTCGCGGAGGACGACTTCCCGGATTTCACCCGAAGGACCATACAGGGCGCCGGTCACTTCACTGTGCCTGAGCAGCCTGCCGCCGTGCCGGCGTATCTGCTGACTGAGCCTGATGGCGATCTGGGAGCCGCCGTCCACCATCCGGTAGGCGCCGCTCAGGTAGCTGTTCATGATCAGCGCATGCAGGTAGAACGGGGTTTTTTCACGGACACCGGCATAGAGAAACGAATTGTTCCCGGCCAGGACATTCCGTAGCCTCGGGTGGTCCGTAAGCGAGGCGATGTAGGCATGGGCATTCAGTGAAAGCAGGTCTTCTTTCAGCAGGTAATCGGGAGCGGCTGCATCCAGGTTGTACAAAGGGAAGCTGCGGCAGATTTCCTGTATTTTTTTACAGTAGGCCCGTATGGCCGGCGCTTCGCCCGGGAATCTGGCCGACAGGGTGCGGATAAAGGCGTCATAGCCCTGGGGAATGGGGTAGGTGTCGCCGTCATCAAACCGGATGACGTCAAAGCCGTCTTCGTCGAGCCGCTGCATTTTCAGCTGGTCGAGGATGCCGAAATACCGGAACAGCCGGTACATCGTCGCGCCGCGGTGGAGGCGGGCGCGGTAATGAACCCCCGGGTACACGATCGCCGTGTGCCCGCGGAAAAACAGCCGGGTACCCCCCAGCAGGTGGGTTTTTTTAAC
>JBEBSO010000322.1:0-4878 GCA_040394275.1 Telluribacter sp. | reverse complement strand
GTATATGCAGCCATGAGAAATCCTGGAAAAAAGCAGGACCTTATGGAAGCTGCCGGAGCAGCAGCCGGTCAGCTTGTCGTTATCCCTATGGACGTCACTTCCGCCGCTTCTGTAGCCGAAGCTGTCAACCACCTGACCGGCACGGAAGGACGTATCGACATCCTGGTCAACAATGCGGGCGCAGGACTGGCCAAAACCACCGAAAATGTCACCGAAGAGGAGATGAAATGGGTAATGGATGTCAATTACTACGGTGTGGTCAGGTGTACCAAAGCGGTGCTGCCCGTCATGCGTGCGCAGCAAAACGGGCGCATTCTCAACATTTCTTCCATAGGCGGGCTGGTAGGACAGCCTTTCAACGAATTTTACTGCGCCGCCAAATTTGCCCTGGAAGGCTACACGGAGTCCCTTGCAACCTACCTGACCGATGCTTTCGGGATCAGGTTCACCCTCGTGGAACCGGGAGGCGTGCTTACCAATTTTTCGAAATCGGCCGGTGCTGTCTCCACGGCCCATGCGCCGGTAGCGCCCGAACCTTACCTCCCCATCCTGGAGAAGTACATGAGCGGCCTCCGCGCCAGGGCAGCATCGGGCAAAATCCACCAGACTCCCGCTCAGATCGCCGGAATTATCCTGGAGCTGATCGAATCCGAAAACCCGCCGCTGCGCAGGAGAACCTCCGCATGGGCCGAAGATTTTACCCGCCTGAAGACGATGAGCGACCCGGACGGTCTGCTGCTGAACCGGGAGATCAAAGAACGCCTCCTCTGACTGTTCCTTTACCGGGCAAATGCCTTCCTGTGCCTTCCCTTCGGGGCCTGGTATAGAAAAAAGGGCCGGCGGTCGTACGTTGGGGGCCGTTCGTATAAAAATATTTCGGATCAGCCGGGAAAACGACAAATTCGGTTCCCGGCTTTTCTTTTGTCCCCCTGCACTGCAGATCCGGGAGGCCCGCCGGGAAAAGCTGTCAATATGCAATGATCCGATTCCGGAATCCGAATAATTTTCGGCTTCGGATAATAAGACATCTGCGGGACCCGGCGCCGGGGCTAAAATTTGTAAATTGCTGTAAGCCAGTTGCACGACCCGGCCTCATACCTGCCGGCTGCACCGCTCCTCATTTCTATCGTGACCAAGATGATTCCAGCAAAGGACGACGCCACACCTCTCCGGATCAGATGCATGATCATCGACGACGAGCCCCCGGCCCATACCGTCGTTGCGGAGCTCATCCGCAGCGTCCCCTGGCTGGAACTTACCGCGAGCTGCTACAGTGCGGTGGAAGCGGTCGAAAAAATAAGCGAAATAGCGCCCGAGCTGATTTTCCTGGATATCGTCATGCCGGAGCTCTCCGGGTTTCAGCTGCTGGACCTGATCCGCGGCCACCATATCCACATCATCGTGATTTCAGCCCATCCGCAATACGCCATCGAAGGATTTGACTACAATGTAGCGGCCTACCTGCTCAAGCCCATTCCCTTCGACCGGTTCATGGGGGCAGTCATGAAAGTGCGGAAAATGATAGAGCGCCAGGCATCCGCGCGGAAAATACCCGAACCTTCCGGCCCGGCCCCTGATAAAAAATCGATGCGCTCCATCCTGGATGACTCGATCTGGATCAAATCAGGAGTAAAGGTGCATAGCGTCAGGTACAAGCACATCTATTACATCGAAGGGCTGAAGGACTATGTCAAAGTGCACTGCAAGGAGGGAGTGCTCGTATCCTACGGCAACCTGGCCAGCATCTCCATACGGCTGCCCAAAGATCTCTTCGTACGGATTCACAGGTCCTACGTGGTCAATGTGAAAGCCATTGCCACGATTGAAGGCAACATCGTGACGCTGACCAATCAAAGCCGGATCCCCCTGGCCGCCAACAAAGACCGTGACAAGGTCTACCAAAAACTGACAGGCCACCGGAAGGGAGACCATGCCGACGAATAGCCCCTACTCGACCTGCAGCCTGCTTCCTTCCGAATGTGCCGAAAATTCCGGCGCGTACATGCACTGCACGGTGGCTATCCCGTTGGTATAGTTCCCGTTGTGCGTCACCACCAAAGGGTATTCGAACACATACTTGCCCGGGGCCAGCCGGCTGATAAAGAAGTGCGTGGCGACGTCCCTTGTCGTCTCGTAGTAGCCGAGTCCTTCCTGCCATTTGTACCCGCTCAGCACATTGACAGGCTCCAGCCCTGCGCCGCGCATGTCCTTCAGGTGCACATACTCCATTTCCCGGTCCGTTTCGAGCAGGATCCGGATTTTCACTTTATCGCCGACAGACAGGCGCCTTCCCCCGGCGGCCACAAGCACCGGACCACGGTCCGTTAATGTCTCCGTGTATATTTCCCGGGATATCTTCAACGGGGTCCCGGCACGGGTGATGTTGTCCGGCTTCTCGAAATACTGCCAGTAGACCGCACCCCAGCCCGGGAGCGTACCGTTCCCCTGCTTTTCTGACGTAGTTACGGTGACAGTACCCATGTCCGCCCCGACCTCCCCACCCGGGAAAACCTTCTTAAAATAGCCGGTACCGCTCTCTCCTTTTTCCGCTACGGACGACACCGTACGGCTCCCCAGCCGGATGCTTACCTCCTGGTCGGCCGCGAGCCAGTTGCTGCCGTGCAGGAGCAAGGCATAACAGGCTTCTGCCGTCGCGCGGGTACTCTCCCAGCTGTTCGCCTGTTTGTTGCGCAGCAGCCAGGTACGCAGGTTGTCGGCCATGGCACGGTCCTTACCCGCTTCCTCAAAGGCTTCGATCAGCAGCGCCTGCCGCTCGACAGGAGCTTCGTACCACCACCAGGAAGGCCCGTTCGTCTTCCAGTACGTCCCCAGCTCGGCGTGTGTAACTGAAGTTTCCCTCAGGGACTTCAGGATGGCGCCTGCCGTCGCGGCATCACCCTGCCGGTGGGAGAACAACGCGATCATTCCCTGCATGTAAAAGTTATAGCCCGTCCAGGAGCGCACCACGCGGTCGGCATAAAAACGGTAGGCGGCAATTGCATCCCCGGCCACTTCGATATCCGGGAAGAAGCTCCGCATATACAGGTATTGAATTACCGCGGGACCGGGCTGAAGCCTTGCCGGGTCAGCTTTGCTCCTGGCAAATTCATCATAGTCGTCCTTTATCCGGGCATCCAAAAACTGCAGCGCTCCACGGCTCATCGTGAGCAGCTGCTGTTTCTGCGCTTCGCCTGCGGCGCCCAGCTTCAGAAGATGACCCATTCCCGTTACGATGTACTGTGTAATGTAACGGTCATCCGGGCCGCCCTTGAACCACACAAACCCGCCTGCCGGGCTCTGCATCTCTTTCAGCTTCGACAATGCATCATCCAGCTCCCGGCCCATGCGCACCAGGTCGAACAGGATGGCCAGGTTTTTCTTTTGCCGGGCTTCCGTTTGGGCCGCGAGCACCCATGGAGTCTCCTCCAGCAGTACGGATTTCAGCTCCTGGTTTTTCTGCAGGGCAGAAAGCAGGGCGGACGTATCCGCTTTGCTCCACTGTGCAAATACCGCGCGGATCCGCGGGTTGCTCCCGGCCAGGTGCGCACCGACGGCATTCGCAAAAAAGCGGTTCCAGGTCTGCTCGGCACAATCGTACGGGTATTCCATCAGGTAGGGCAGCGATTGCACGACCTGCCAGACCGGGTTGGAAGTGTATTCGACAGTTAAGGACTGGGTAGCGGCTGTCCCGCCGGATCCGGCCAGCTTGTCGAACGTGAAAGTTTTCGATCCTGCTCCCCGGGAATAAAGCGGCAGGCTTTCCGTTACCAGGATTTTATTGGTAAGCACAGGCAGGATGTTCTCCTCCCCGTCGGTGTAAGCGCCCGCCTTTGCTGTGATCCGCCACCTCAACAGATCCTGGAAATCCTCCGAAACAGTCAACGGGAAACGGATCACCGCAGCCTGGTCTTTCCCGGCTTCAAATTTTATATCCCGGGGGCTATGACCGAACATGCCGTCTGCCGGCGCTCCGGTCACGGCATTGTAAAGTGAAAGCTGCGCGACACCCGACAGGGGACCGTCCGACATATTGACGATCCGGGCGCTCAGGACGATCCTGTCCCCCTGTCTCAGGAAGCGGGGAACATTCGGCTGCACCATCAGCTCTTTCTGGGTAACCAGTTCCCTGGCCGCGTATCCCATCGCCAGGTTTGCAGTGTGCGCAAATACCTGGAATTTCCAGCGGGTCAAAGCCTCGGGCATCGAAAAGGAGAAGGTGACGTTTCCCTGCTTATCGGTCCGGAGCTCCGGGAAAAAGAAAGCCGTTTCGTTGAAGTTCCGTCTGACCACCGGCCCTCCCTCCGGCGTGCTGCCGCCTTCGGCCGGACTATTGTCGAAGGCTGCTTTTTTTTCTACCCGGGCATTTCCCACCATAGCTTCCGCCATCACCGCATCCTTTTTCATCTCCACGGACGGAGCCATGCCCGATACCCGGAGGGAACGGGCATTGTACAGCTGTGCGACCGCCGGGTCCATATCCAGAAGCGCATCATACCGCTTGTCCACCTCTTTATAAGGTACGCCCCGGACAGGTATCTCCCGGGCCCGGCCGCTGCCGAAGCTCCCGGATACATTCCAGGGCCTGCCGAAGGAATAGTCCGGCCATACCCGGGGCTTGGTCCACTGATGCGGATAAAACTGGTCCAGCGAAGCATCATAGGCGGCGTCTTTCCCGGGACCTGATATTTTAACTTTCCACTCCTCTCTCTCCCCGGGCCGGCTCTTATCACGGGAGGTGATATACTCTACTTTCAGCTCCTTGTTGGTCCAGGGTACGTGGATGATGTCCTGGTAATGAAATACCCTCCCGTGCTTCACGAAGACAAAGCTTACCCCGTATCCTCCGCGGTCGGCTTCCGTAGCGGGAAAAGGGACAGA
>JBEBSO010000321.1:0-4884 GCA_040394275.1 Telluribacter sp. | reverse complement strand
TTCGCCAGAATATTCCAGGCGCTGCGGATCGAAGTCAATGAAGAGCTGAAGGTGCTGGAGGAATTCCTGCTGCAGACGCCGGAGGTGCTCAAACCGGGTGGACGCCTGGTGGTCATGTCGTATCATTCGCTGGAGGACCGCCTGGTCAAAAACTTTATCAACAAGGGAAAGTTCGAGGGGGAGGTCGACAAAGACTTCTACGGAAACGAGCTGAAGCCGCTCAGAGCGGTAAACAGGAAGCCCCTGGAAGCAACGGACGAGGAAATCGCCCTGAACTCCCGGGCAAGGAGCGCCAAACTACGGATTGCGGAAAAGCCCGCTTCATCTTAACCCCCGGGAACTGCTGAAATGTCGGAAAACAGAAGAAAGCCAAAACCTGCCCCGCCTCCGCGGCCGAAGGAGTACAAGCTGTTCAACTGGCTGGGCGCCAGGATGCCCTCGCTTCACAATTTTTTCGGAGAAGGAAAAGCTTCCGCCGACCAGGAGGAACGCGTCCCTATACGCTTCTTCTATTACCTGACCTGGATTATTTTCCTGCTGGTCATCTACGAGCGCATCGGGTATTTCTCCGAACGGAACATCCGGGAAAGCCAGAAGCTGAAAAGGGAGGTGGAGGATGCCCGCGCCGAGTATACCTCCATCAAGGCAGAATACATGAAAAAAGGCAAACAGTCGGAAATCGCCCAGAAGGTGGTGGCAGACAGCCTGATGGAGAGCCTTACCCCGCCCAACAAGCTCGTCATACCGAGATCGGACTTTGAAAGCAACCGGACCGGTACAAAAAGGTATTGATTGATAAGAAAAATAACGGGTTCGGAGGAATAAAATGAGCACGAGCGAAAACACCCGCAAACAGGAGATGAATAGCGATCGGCTACAGAACTTCAGCACCCGGCGTTCTATGGTTGAACCCTGGAGCCCCTTAAACTTTTCGAACTATTTATATTGATGAAACCCTTGTCAGAGAGCAGTCTTAGCAACAAAAGAAAGTTGCTGCAGCGCGCATACGTCGTGGCCGCCTTCCTGGCCCTCCTGGCCGTTGCGGTTTTTGTCAAGCTCATCCGCGTACAGTTTTTCGAAACCTTCGAGGGAAAGACCTGGAAAGAATACGCCGCGGCCAACGAGGTCAAAACCGACACCATCCCTGCCATGAGGGGAAACATCTATGCCCGGGACAGCAGCCTGCTGGCTACTTCCCTCCCCTACTACTACATCGGCCTGAACATCAAGACACCGACCAAGGCCTATTTCAACGCGCACGTGGAGGAGCTCGCCACCCTGCTTTCCAGGAGCTTCGGAAAATCCGTGGAGTTTCACAAAGCCAGGCTGCTGGCTTCACGCCACAACCCCAAATCCATGTACATCCGTCTCTGGCCCAAAACGATCACGCACCTGAGCAAGGCAACCATCCAGACCTGGCCTTTCTTCCGGCGCGAAAAAGGCGGGGGTGGCGGTGATTTTGAAATGGAATACCAGCGGTACAAGCCGTTTTCCCCGATGGCCGACCGCACGATCGGGTTTCTGAACAAAAAGGACGGGAAAGGGCTGAAAGGACTCGAAGAAAGTTATGAAAAAGCGCTCGCCGGGAAAAAAGGATACGAGTCTGTAGAAGTAGTGGAAGGCGGCCGGAAAATCCCCGTCGGCGTCGGCAGCCATGTCCGCCCCGAAGCCGGCTACGACATTTACACCACGCTGGACCTGAACATCCAGGACGTGGCCGAAGCCTCCCTGCGCAAAACCCTGGCCGGCTACAACGCAGCCTGGGGGTGCGTCGTCGTAATGGAAGTGGCTACCGGGGAGATCAAAGCCGTTTCCAACCTTACCCTGCAGGACGGGAAGTACGAGGAAACCGGCTACAACTATGCCGTCGCCGTGGGTACCGATCCCGGCTCTACTTTCAAGCTGGCCACCATGATGGCCGTGCTCGAGGAGACGGGAATGGATCCCAGGCAGGAATGGCTGGAAACGGGGAACGGGTCATACTTTTTTGTCAACGGCTACATCACCGATACCAAAAGAGGCGGGCACGGCACCATCACCGCGCAGCAGGCTTTCGAAAAATCATCCAATATCGGGACGCACCTGCTTTCGCATAAATATTTCAGTAGGAAGCCCGAAAAATACATGCAGTACCTCGGCAAATTTCATTTAAAATCGATAACGGGCATCCACATGAAAGGAGAAGCCGCTCCGTTCTTCCCCGAAGTCGGCGACTGGCATGCACGGTCCCTTTCCCAGATTTCGTTCGGCTACGAGATGAGGATAACACCCCTGCAGACGCTTGCGCTCTACAATGCGATCGCCAACAACGGGTACTGGGTAAGGCCGATGATCGTCAGGCAGATCCGGAACGTAGAGGAAGTGGTGGAGCAATTTGAACCCTACGTGGAAAAACAGCCGATATGCTCGCCGGCGACGGTCAGCAAGGTCCGGAACATGCTGGAGGGCGTCGTCCAGCGCGGCACGGCTACCAATATCCGCAACGATCACTACAGCATAGCCGGCAAGACGGGAACCGCCGTACGGCTGATTGACGGCGCATATGTCAAGAAGAATTTCTACACTTCCTTTGCCGGATATTTTCCTGCCGATAAGCCCAAATACAGCTGCATAGTCGTCATTGCTTCGCCCAAAGGCTCCAGTGAAGAGCAGCTGTATGCGAGCAGCGTGGCCGCCCCGGTATTCAAGCAGATATCGGACCGTATTTTTGCAACAGACCTCAGCCTTCACAAGGCCGTTACGCCTGCTCCGCCCAAAGAAAACAGCCCGGCCAGGATCGCGGGCACACAGCACGACATGAAGGCAATATCCTCGGTGCTGGCGCTGCCTGCCGTGCCGGAGGGGGCCGGCTGGCTCCAGGGAAGCGTCAGGCCCGGCGGAAAAACCACCTGGAAGCCCCTCGGGAGCCCAGGCGGCCAGGTGCCTGATGTCAGCGGCCTCTCCCTGAGGGACGCCCTGTTCCTGATAGAGAACAAGGGATACCGGGTCAGCTTCCGGGGAAAAGGGAAAATAACTGCGCAGCAGGTGATCCCGGACCAGAAAAAAGTACTGCTGACGCTCGAATAAAATTCGCGGGATTAATATCCCGGACCGTAGGAATATGCTATACGTTTTCCCTATATTTGATTGTCATACTACAACACCGCTATGCTTTATGAATACTCAACTGCAAAAGCTTCTGGAAGGGATGGCGGGTATTCCGCAGAGAAAATTTGAAGAATATAAGGAGATCTTCAAGCAGTATACGCTGGCCAAAGGACGGATCCTGGTCGATTACGGCGAAATAAGCTCCCGGATGTATTTTATTAAAAAAGGAGTCATACGCGCATTTTATATGCGCAACCAGGAGCAGGTTACTTCCTGGATCAAGGCGGAAGGGGAAGTCGTATGCGCCACCGAAAGCTTCTTTACCCGCAAGCCCTCGGCGGAGGTGCTCGAAACCCTGGAGGAAACCACCATGTACTCCATTTCCTATGATCAGTACACCGCCCTGATCCGGTCTGACCACGACCTGGCCTGCGCAGCCGTACAGCTCCTGCAAAAGAGCCTGGTGGAGAACGATCAGCGTGCCAAAGGCCTCCGGTTCCTGAGTGTAAAGGAAAAAATACAGCATTTCCGCACCCACCACGCCGGCCTGTTCAGGCGGGTGCCGGACCGGATCATCGCCTCGTACCTGGGTATTTCCCAGGCCGCTTTCAGCCGTAACCTGGCCAGGAACTGACTTTCTTTTCCCGACATGCCGTAAGCAGAAGCTACTATTTTTGTCCCACGATTTCTCAACCGACAAGCCCGCAGGCACTCATTTTCCATGAACCAACTCATTACAAAGAAGCTTTCAGACCTGATAAAAAACATACCCGGCCTTACGTTGAGCGGCAGCCTGGAGAGGACCGTCACCGGCCTCACGCCCGACTCCCGAAAGGCAGAACCGGGGAGCATTTTCGTCGCCATAAAAGGAACGGCAAGAGACGGGCACGAATTCATCGGGCAGGTTATCGCTTCCGGCGTCCGTGTGATTGTCTGCGGGGAAATCCCTGCCACGGTGACCGGAGACGTCACTTTTCTCCGGGCGGCCGACCCGGCCCTGGTCATGGGACAGCTTGCTTCCGGGTTTTACGACAACCCGTCGGCCGGGATGAAGCTGACCGGCGTCACCGGCACCAACGGGAAGACATCGGTAGCCACCTTCCTTTTCCAGCTGTTCAGGGGGCTCGGATACCGCTGCGGGCTGATCTCTACCGTGCAGAACCAGATCGAGGATGAAATCATCCCCGCCACACATACGACGCCGGATGCCCCGGAGCTCAACCTCCTGCTGTACGAGATGAAGCGGAAAGGCTGCAGTCACGTCTTCATGGAAGTGAGCTCTCATGCCGTGGTACAGAAGAGAATAGCAGGGCTCACCTTCGCCGGGGCCATTTTCACCAATATCACCCACGATCACCTCGATTTTCACAAGACTTTCGACAATTATATCAAAGCCAAGAAGAGCTTTTTCGACGGACTGGACGCCGGCGCCTTTGCGCTCATCAATATCGACGACCGCCGGGGAAGCATAATGGTACAGAATACCCGGGCCGACGTGCATACCTACTCCCTGCAGACCATGGCTTCGTTCAAGGGGAAAATACTGTCCGATACCCTCGAGGGCATGAACATGAGCATCAACGACTATGAGATCTGGTTCAGGATCATAGGCCGGTTCAATGCCTACAACCTGCTGGCGGCCTACGGGGCGGCGCTACTGCTGGGGGAGCACCCCGAAGAGGTGCTGATCGGGCTCAGCAACATCAAAAGCCCCTCGGGTAGATTCGAACAGCTTCACTCCGAAGACAAGGTAGTAGGGATCATCGATTATGCCCATACACCCGACGCCCTGCGCAA
>JBEBSO010000320.1:0-4902 GCA_040394275.1 Telluribacter sp. | reverse complement strand
TCCGCGTAATCCTTTATGCGTTCCTGTACGCTTCTTTTTTTCGGCAATTCACGGTTAAACTCTAAAAATCCTGTTGGCTTTCCCATTCGTATTATAATTATAGGATCCGGGTCAGTGGATCACGTCTACAACGATATCTTTATAAACAACATTTTTATCCGCAATCTGCTGTGAAAGGGAGATGCCGCGGCTTTCCAGCGCCAGCTTGAAATCTCTCGGCATGACTTTCACAAAAGAGGAAAGGGATTCCTGCCAGTTCTGCAGAATCTGGAACGCGACATTGCTGGTGGTTGTCTGGAAATGCTTCTCCACAAATCCGCGCAATATCCCCTCATCCTCCCTGCCGGGCTGCTCGACGCTGACCATCTCCTGGTTGACCTTGTCCCGGAAGGTCCGCGATTGGTCGTACACGTAGGCTACCCCGCCCGACATGCCGGCCGCGAAGTTCTGGCCGGTTTCTCCCAGCACGACCACCACGCCTCCCGTCATGTATTCGCACCCGTGGTCTCCCGTGCCTTCCACCACTACTTTCGCGCCGGAGTTGCGCACGCCGAAGCGCTCGCCGGCTGTTCCGCGGATATAGGCTTCGCCGGAAGTCGCGCCGTAGAAGGCCACATTCCCGATGATGATATTTTCTTCCGGCCTGAACCTGGCATCCCGGTCCGGGTAGACGATCAGTTCGGTGCCGCAAAGGCCTTTCCCGAAGTAGTCATTGGCATCACCTTCCAGCTCCAGCCTCACGCCGCTCGTACTGAAGGCGGCAAAGCTCTGTCCGGCCGTGCCGCGGTACTTGAAATGGATCGTATTTGCCGGGAGCCCTTTTCCGCCGTGAACTTTCGAAATCTCGTTGGAAAGCATGGTGCCCACCGACCGGTTCAGGTTGGTGATCGGGAATTCGGCGTATACTTCTTCTCCGTTCCGGATTGCTTTCTCCGCCGCCGAGATCATGGCCCAGTCGAGCACGTCGCTGATGCCGTGATCCTGCTCCTCCTGCCTGAACTGCGCCACGTCAAGCTCGGTGGGTTCCTTGTAGAGGATCGCGTTGAAATTGAGGTTTTTATGTTTCCAGTGTTTCAGGTCGTTTCTGAATTCCAGGTACTGTACCTGGCCCACCATCTCGTTGACGGTCCGGAAGCCCAGCTGCGCCATGATTTCGCGGAGCTCGGTCGCCATAAAGGTAAACATGTTCACCACATGCTCCGGTTTTCCCGAAAAGAGCGCCCTGAGCTCCTTGCGCTGGGTGGCGACGCCGACGGGGCAGGTATTGAGGTGGCATTTTCTCATCATGATGCAGCCCGCTGCAACAAGGGCAGCCGTGGCCACGCCCCATTCTTCGGCGCCCAGCAGGGCGGCTACCGCGAGGTCTTTCCCGGTACGTATCTGTCCGTCCGCCTGCACGGTGACCCGTCCCCGCAGCTTGTTTTTTACCAGCGTCTGGTGGGCTTCGGCGAGTCCGAGCTCCCAGGGAAGCCCTGCATGACGGATCGAGCTGAGCGGCGAGGCGCCGGTACCCCCGTCGTACCCCGAGATCAGGATGTGGTCTGCGTGGGCCTTGGCTACACCGGCCGCGATGGTGCCTACTCCTGCCTCGGATACCAGCTTCACGCTGATCCTGGCCGCACGGTTTGCATTTTTCAGGTCGAAAATCAGCTGTGCAAGATCCTCGATCGAGTAAATGTCGTGGGGGGGGGGTGGGGAGATCAGCCCTACACCCGGGGTGGAATGCCGGGTCCGGCCGATCCAGTCGTCCACCTTGTGCCCGGGCAGCTGACCGCCTTCGCCGGGCTTGGCTCCCTGTGCCATCTTGATCTGTAGCTCCTGCGCGTTGGTCAGGTAATGGCTGGTGACGCCGAAGCGGCCCGAAGCGACCTGCTTGATCGCCGAGTTGAGGCTGTCGCCGTTTTCCAGCCTGTTGAACCGCATTTCGTCTTCACCGCCTTCCCCGGAGTTGGACTTGCCGCCTATGCGGTTCATCGCAACGGCCAGGGTGGTATGGGCTTCCCAGGAAATGGAACCGAACGACATGGCGCCGGTAGCAAACCTTTTGAATATGCTTTCGATGGGCTCCACTTCCTCTATGGGAATGGGATTGCCCTTTTTGAACCTCATGAGTCCCCTCAGCGTGAGCGCCTTCTGGCTCTGGTCGTCGATCAGCTTCGCGTATTTTTTATAGAGCGCATAGTCGTTGGTGCGCGTCGATTGCTGCAGCAGGTGTACGGTCTTCGGGTTGAAGATGTGCGCTTCTCCGCGTTGTTTCCACTGGTAGTACCCGCCGACTTCCAGCCGCTGGGATATGGCAGGTACTTCCGGGTAGGCCACTTTGTGACGTACGAGCACTTCGCGGGCGATTTCGTTAAGCCCGAGCCCGCCGATCCGGGAGATGGTCCCGGTGAAATATTTTTCGATCACCTCTTTGTTCAGGCCGAGGCATTCGAAGATCTGCGCCCCCTGGTAGGACTGCAGCGTGGAAATTCCCATTTTGGAGAAAATCTTGAGCAGCTCCTTGTTGACGGCCTTGATGTAGTTGTAATGCAGCTGCTCGTCGGTGAACTGGCCCTCGACCATCCCCTGGCGGTTCATATAGGAGATGGTCTCCAGCGCCATGTAAGGACACACGCCCGAAGCCCCGTAACCGATCAGGGTAGCGAAATGATGCGTTTCCCAGGCGTCGCCGGTTTCGACAAGCAGCCCGACTTTGCCGCGCAGGCCGTTCCGGATCAGGTGGTGGTGAATGGTCGATACGGCCAGGAGCGACGGGATCGGCGCGTGGTCGGAGTCGATCGCCCGGTCGGAAAGGATGAGGATTTCGAAGTCGTCCTCGATGGCATCCTCCGCGTAGCGGCATATTCTTTCCAGCGCACGTTCCAGTCCTTTCCCGCCCGCGTCGGCGCGGAAATAGGTATTGATGGTCTTTGCCTGGAAGTGGTTTTTGTCTACGAAGCGCATCCGGTCAAATGCGGGCACCGTCATTACGGGGTGCACGAGCTCGATCTGCCGGCAGTGCTTGGGACTTTCGTCGAGCAGGTTTTCTGTGGCGCCGACAAACGAGATCAGCGACATGATCGAACGTTCCCGTATCGAGTCGATCGGCGGGTTGGTTACCTGCGCAAACAGCTGCTTGAAGTAGTTCGAAAGATGCTGGCTCTGGTCGGAGAGGATGGCGAGCGGGACGTCCGTTCCCATGGAGCCCACCGCCTCTGCGCCGGTCTGCGCCATCGGGGCCAGGATCATCCGCAGGTCTTCCGAGGTAAACCCGAACGCGATCTGTCTCTTGATCAGGGAATTATCGTCGTACGGGCGGTAGCTGCGGATCGGCTGCTCGAGATCGTCGATTTTAAGTTTGTATTCATCCAGCCATTGCTGGTAGGGATTTCTTGCGCATATTTTTGCCTTGAGCTCTTCGTCAGGAATAATCCGGCCCGCTTCCATGTCCACTACAAACATTCTGCCGGGCTGGAGCCGCCCCTTCATGATCACCTTCGACTGGTCCACGTTTTCCAGTACGCCGGCTTCCGAGGCCATGATGATGGTGTCGTCGTCAAGCACCCAGTACCTGGAGGGACGCAGGCCGTTCCGGTCGAGGGTGGCGCCGACGATTTTTCCATCGGTAAACGAGATGGAAGCCGGGCCGTCCCATGGCTCCATCATCGCGGCGTGGTACTCGTAGAATGCCTTGCGCTGCGGGTCCATCGCCTCGTTGCCGTCCCAGGCTTCGGGTACAAGCATCATCATGACATGCGGCAGCGAGCGGCCGGTAAGATAAAGCAGCTCGATGGCGTTGTCGAGGTTGGCGGAGTCGGACTGGTTCTTGTCGCAGATCGGCAGGATCATATCCAGCTCCTCCCTGGTGAAGTATTCCGACTGGTAGGATTTTTCGCCGGCCCGGATCCAGTTGACGTTCCCTTTGACGGTATTGATCTCCCCGTTGTGGGCAATATACCGGAAGGGCTGGGCCAGCCGCCAGGCAGGCATGGTATTGGTGGAAAAACGGGAATGCACGACGCCGAAGGCGGACACGACCGATTCGTTTTCCAGTTCGGGGAAATAATCTTTCAGCTGGGCAGTAGTCAGCTGACCCTTGTAAGATATGGTGCTGCAGGAGAGGGACGAGAAATAAAAAAAGTCGCGTGCACCCTGCACGGATTCCGAGATCAGGCGGGTGGATACCTGCCTTAATACGTAAAGTTTTCTTTCAAATCCTATATCCGTGGTGATGTGGTCCGGTCTCTTGATAAATATTTGTTCGACGCAGGGTTCGACGGAAAGCGAGCCTTCTCCCAGGGTATGGTTGCGGGTAGGTACTTTCCTGAAGCCCAGCAGCGTCATGCCCAGCTTACGGATCTTGCGGGTAAGCAGGTTGCGGCATTCTTCCCTCACTTCCTCGTCCCTGGGGAAGAAGATCATGCCCACGCCATACTCGCCGGCAGGAGGGAGCTGGAAGCCCAGCTTGGTCGCTTCTTCTACAAAATATTCGTGAGGAATCTGGATCAGGATTCCTGCGCCGTCGCCAGTATTGGGATCGCACCCGCAGGCGCCCCTGTGGTCCATGCGCTCCAGCATATGGATCGCATCGGCTACAATCTGATGAGACTTACGGCCTTTCATGTTGGCGCGAAAACCGATTCCGCACGCATCATGCTCGAGTTCCGGGAGATAGAGGCCTTGCCGCTGTGTTGTATCTACTGACATGCTTATTATGGTATTTTGTACAATTCCTTGACCTGAGGTATGCCCGTCCGGGGTGTGGAGCGTTTTGGGGATAACATTGAAAAAGTGCAATCAATCCCAAAACCGGTTTTTGCTAAAGCAAATTTATGCAAGTTACATATAAAAAATATTTGGCAGAAGCGTCAATTGGCAAAATAATATTTGAAAACTGTTAATTTGTGAATTAATTAAAAG
>JBEBSO010000319.1:0-4916 GCA_040394275.1 Telluribacter sp. | reverse complement strand
CGCGACTGTCGTGTCCAGTTAACCGGCTTGAGAGGATTCATATCGCTCGAATGACAGAAACCCGCCTTTACCTCGATCAGCGTTCCCAGGCTGCCGGACGCGACCTCTTTTATGATCCGCTGGGCACCCGGCAGAAAAGGCATTTCGGAGCTGCAGCGCACAAACCTGCCCAGCTCTTCCGCACGGTGCCGGATGGCCTGCGCCGAGGCGTAGTCGATGCCGAACGGCTTTTCAGCCAGCAGGTCCTTCCCGGCTTCCAGCACATCCAGGTAGTACCGGCGGTGCAGGTGGTGCGGCAGGGCCACGTATACGACCTCGATGGCTTCATTGGCCAGCAGCTCACGGTAATCGGTAGTCAGCTGCTCCACCGACGGTATCTGCCTGTACCACTGCAGCGCTGTTTCGTCCAGGTCGCAGACGGCGCTCAGCTCCGGCCTCACCGGAAGGTCCTGCAGCGCATACCACCGGCCGAAAGCGGCAGCGACCTCCCTGCCCATAAGCCCTCCGCCGATAATCCCGACCTTTACAATCTTTTGCATCCGTTTTATTTTCTTGACTGATATTTAAAGTTACAAGGCATGCGCCGGGCCCGTCATAGCTTGTTTGCATCCATTTCCGACCGGGCTGGTTTCACGGGTATCAGTCGGCAGGGAGCGGCCGGCTTTTCGAAAAATGCAGGACGTCGGCGGGCCGGGCGTCCTCGTGCACAATGGCCATCAAAGCCCGGGTCATCCCGCCGGGGTTGACGTGCTGGACGACGTTCCGGCCGTAGACGATCCCCTTCGTCCCCTGCTGCATCAGGCGATAGGTCTTTTCGAGAATCTCCTCATCCGGCGCACGTCCTCCGCCCCTTACCAGGATGGGCACGTCCCCCGCCAGCTCCACGACCTTGTGATAGTCCTCCACATCATCCGTAGGGTCTGCCTTGATGAGATCCGCGCCCAGCTCCACCGCCTGCCGGACCATCGGTGAAATCAGCTGTATGTTACCGTCCACCATATACCCGCCCGCTTCATGATTGGGACGGAACACCAGCGGCTCGATCATGAGCGGCATGCTGTAGTAGTCGCACATGGGTTTTAGTTTTAAGATATTCTGTATGCAATGGTCGGTCACTTCCGGAGCTCCCGGTATGCGGAACAGGTTCACCACCACGCAAGCCGCGTCCAGGCGGAGCGCCTGCAGCACGGGCTCTTCTATCATACGACTGTACAGCACGTCCGGCAGCTCCGCGCCATATACGTTGGCCACATCCGTCCTGAGCACCAGCGCGGGCTTCTTCTTGCCGGGAATCGACTGTAAATGACGTGCCTGGCCCACCGTCAGCTGGATGGCGTCGGGGTCTGCATCTACCAGTACCCTGACTGATCTCGATATATTTTCTATACCGGGTAAAAATGTATGCTCACAAAAGAAGCCGTGGTCTATCGCCACATCAAAACACTTCCCTGATTTTGCATTGAACAACCGGTTTAACCTGCCTGCTTTCATCTGTATAAAGTAAAGAGTTAAAGAAGTTTATTCATCGACTGTCTGTATGAGCGTCCGCGCAGGCTCATTTCACCCGGATAAAAAGTTCCGGGCGCTAAAGGCCGGCTGACGGTTTTTACCAGCGGCGAATGCCCTCACCTGCCGGCCTTCTCCGCCAATGCCAGCACTTCGGCAACATTTACAGGACTGCCTCCGCGCCGCCCGCTTTCCTGCGCAGCTTCCATAAAGGCATAAATCTCCAGGGTCTCCGCCGGCGTAACCGGCGCAACACCCGTTTCAAAAAACCTGGTAATGGCCAGCACCAGGCCTTTGTATCCATCGAATTTCCCGATATCTGCT
The DNA here is from genome assembly GCA_040394275.1 of Telluribacter sp. GTDB lineage: Bacteria > Bacteroidota > Bacteroidia > Cytophagales > Spirosomataceae > JBEBSO01. Next base: position 3,086 of record JBEBSO010000319.1, on the reverse strand, counting down.
ATTGCTGAGGTTCCATAGACAGTTCCGCCAAATGCAATCCGGCCCGATCTCAGCCCGCGGCATACTCCGATGCGACCCCCGCTCCAGACGCCGGTAACTACGTCGGCGCCGGGGGTGTGGGTCCGGCTCACCGACCGACACCCTACGCCCATCACGGTGAAAAGAAGCTCTATTGCGTGAATTCCGTCCCAGAACAAATCGACGTGAGATGCCTGTAAAGGGGCGGGACCATAGGTGTCGGCGCCAAGCACCCGGCCTATACCTTCTCCCCCGGCTATTTTTTGTGCTCCGCCTGTATAACGCAGTGCCGAAGAGGAAAAAACCGGGGTTTTGTACTGCCCGGAGGCGTTATAGATGGCCACTACATTTTTCAGGTTTTCCGCGACGGGCTTGTCAATATACACGGGTTTCCCTGCTTTCAGCACCGGCAGTACCTGTTCGGGGTGCGGACGCCCGTCGTTGGTCAGCAGCATCACCGCGTCCGCATCCTCCAGGAGGCTTCCAATGGAGCCGACCAGCTTTACGCCGTGCTTTTGCATTACGGCAGTGAACTTACCGAGCTGGTCTTCCGAAAATTCAACGTCCGGGTTTCCGGGCGGATGGCAGCATACCGTCACCCTGAAATTCTCAAAGCCCGGCCCTCCGTTTATGATCTCCGTAAAGTCGGCACTGTGTACGGAAAGCCCGATCATCCCGATTTTCATCGCTGCTTTTTTGCTTTCGCCCGCACGGGATCCGCCAAAGGCGGCAAGCGCTCCGCCTGCGCCGACAGCCGATAAAAAAGCACGCCGGGACGTCATTTCTCCTTTCATTTTCCTGGAAACAATGGTCAAAAAAACGCCCCGGTTTACATCACTTTCATGATTCCGCGCATGACAGCCGCATGACCGGGGAACGTGCATACAAACTGGTAGTCACCCGGGGTCGCCGGCGCATCGAAGGACAGCTTGACTGCCTTCTTCCCTTCTCTCAGCGGCGTCGCGTGCAGTACCTTCTTATTGTCGGGAACAAAGCCCGATCTTACTCCTTCCGCTCCCAGCTCGATGGCCTGCGCGGCGACCTCATCCGCCGCGCCCGGCAGCACGATCAGCAGGTTGTGGGGCATCAGGTCCTGGTTGTCGAGCGTCAGCTCCACCTTCTGCCCGGGCTTTACACTGAATCCGGACAAATCGAACTTCATCTCTAGGGCCGTGATGGTCAGCCTGGCCACGTCGGCGCCTCTCAGGTCCGGCTTTTTCGGCTCCTCTGCCCTGGCCGGCGCCTGCGGCGCCGGCTGGTGTGCACCGTGAGCGGTCACTGCCGGTGCGCTTTCCGGCGCTTTCCAGAAAGGCTCGTAAAAGGTACGGAACTGCATGCCGGATATTTCCTTCCCGGACGGGCCTGCAAAATGCGTCGGGCGATCGCTCCAGAACCAGGCCACCCGCTGTGCAGCGATCCTCACCTGCTCCTGCGGAGCGGTCAGCAGCGACCGGAGCAGCCGGCTGTTCTTCTGGTTGTGCTGCTGATGCAGCCAGAGGACCTCCAGCGCCGGCAGCAGATCTTCCTTTTTCGTTATATCCAGCCCTTCGACCCATTTCTGGGCCTTCTGAATGACCTCTTTGGAGTCCCTTCCGCTCAGCTCCACCCTGACGCGGTGCCGTACTTCGTCTTCCGGGCTCCGGAAAAGCTCCAGCAGCTTTTCCACGGGCTCACCCGCGATGGCAGCCGGTTTGAGCAAGGGTCGGTCTTTGGCGGCAACCCGGTAAATCCGCCCGTGTACGTGGTCCCGGGCGGCATCCCGCAGGTTATACGGCGAATGGGTAATCACGGCATTCTGCCAGTCGCTGAAATACAACGCACCGTCGGGCCCGGTCACCGCATCGGTCGGCCGGAAATTCGGATCACCCGTGTAATCGGGCGCAACAACCCGCGGCGCCGCCTCGCTGTTGGGGGCAAAGGCGGGATTGTTGCCCGTATACAGCAGGTTTTCGGCTTCTTTCCCTTCGACGATCCCGCCTTCCTTGTAGTTCAGGGTGTATCTTTTGATACCCTGGAAACCGATCACGTTCAGGACCAGGAAATTGTCGCGGTAGGTTTCGGGAAAATACGACCCGGCGATGACTGCGTTGGCGGTGACCGGCCGTACGGTCGGTGTAAACAGGGGCCGCTTTTCAAACCTGCTGACGTCCGTCACGGACGTTACCTTGCGTTCCTGGAAAACCTGGAAGGCTTTCCCGGTCGTACCGTCGGTGATAAACTGGTTGCCCCATTTGTCAAAGCTGATCCCATGTGAATTGGGCGTGTTTTCCACGACAAATGAATAGTCGGAGGTACGGGGATTGAACCGGTACAGCCCCGGCGTGCCCGATTCCTCGCTTTTCCGGTAAGGGGTTTCTACGTTTTCCAGGATGAATATGCCCCGCTGGTAGTAGATGTTCCCGTCTGGTCCGTAAATCAGGTTGTTGGCGGCATGATGCGTGTCGTCCGAACCGAGCCCTCCATACAGCACCTCGCGGTAATCAGCTACCCCGTCGCCGTCCGTATCCTTCAAATACACGATATCTGGCGCTGAAGCGACAATTACCCCGTTGTTCCAGAATTCAAACCCGGTAGGATTGGAGATGTAGGCAAAGGTAGTGGCTTTGTCGGCTATGCCGTCACCATCGGTATCCGTGAGGTACACCAGCCTGTCGTTGGCGGGCGTTTTGGGTTCCCATTTCGGATAATCGGCCCAGGCGGCCACCCAGATCCGTCCTTTCGAATCCACCTGCAGCGCCACCGGGTTGGCGATCTCCGGAAATTCCTTTTCGGAAGCGAACAGGTTTACCTGCAGGTCCTTGGGCACCGTCATCCTGCTGATGGCTTCCTTCGGATCCACGTATACGATGTCCCTCGTAATGTGCGTCCCTACAATCAGCGGCTCCGGCACATTGCTGTCGTCGACGGCCTTGTCCTGTCCCTTCGCCCCGGCCCATATACGCGCATCGCGGTTGGCGGTCATCACATCAATCATCTCCAGCTCCCGGTTCAGCGTCGCCTTATTCCCATCCTGGACAGAGCGCGTCCCCCATACGTCGTTGCCGCTGGTGGTCCGGTACCTTCTGAAC
>JBEBSO010000318.1:0-4946 GCA_040394275.1 Telluribacter sp. | reverse complement strand
GTTCCCTCGTTGGTTTCGCCGTCCGACATCAGCACGTAGGAAAATGCATCCTGTCCGCCCAGCTTTGCAGCATGGGCTATCCCGGCTGCAATCGGGAAACCATGCCCGAGAGAGCCGGTCGCAAAGGGTATGCCGGCGTAATGGCCTGCAGCAGGATGTGCAGGCAGCGTGGTACCATCCAGGTAATAGGTACCGAGCCGTTCGTCGCTGATCTCCCCCAGCATGTTGAGGCTGGCATACAAAGCGGCCGCGGCATGACCTTTGGACAGCAGGAAGGTGTCCTCCTCTTTTTTATTCAGGAACAGGATGGCTATGATCAGGTCCACACAGCTCAGCGAGCAACCTATATGTCCTGCGTTGGCCCTGTTGTAGAGATCCAGCACTTTTAACCGGAGTTCGCCGCCAAGCTGATCAGGATTCGAAAGGATTTCTTGTTTGCTAAGCATAATTGGCTGTGGTGTTTCCCGGGATATAATTCCCTTCCGGCAAAGTTAAACTTTATTTCCTTGGCGGAAAAAAAATTGAAGGCCGGTTTCGCAGCCGGCAGTGCTAATAGCGCACATTTTTCAGGCTTACGACAGTCAGGCAATCGCGCTCGGCCTCCCGCTTCAGCACGATCCGGTCGGTATCCAGCCGGTTCATCGCCTGCGTATATGCCGCTTCTTTGGGAAGATAAAGATTGGTGAACTGCGCGTCCTGGATAGAATAGGGTAAAAAGGTACTGTCCATCTTTGTATCCATTACCACGGGCGGCGCCGGGTAAAAAATAGTATCGCCCGGCCTGTAATACTCCCTGATCACCTTTGCCGCTTCAAAATACGGGTTGGACCTGCGCGGATCAGCGAAGTACCCGTACTTAATGGAACGGTCCTGGTAAAACTCCTGCAGCCGCAAACCCACCAACCCGAGCTGGCAGATCAGCAGCAGGAAGACAGGCACGCTGAATGCCGGCCGGATTTTGCCCAGGTGCACCAGCAACAGGCTGACCACGATGATCACGTAAGGAAATGAAAACCCCGAATAACGCTGGGTCAGCCCGTAGGTGTGCCCGTTTCTGAAAGCAAATGCAATCAGGAAAAAAGTAGGCACTAGCGAGACAATATACAGCAGCCAAAGCCGCTTGCGCGTTTCACGGTCCGACCTGCGGTGAAGATCCGGGATAAATGACAGCGCAAATACCGAAACGGAGAGGATACTGAACTGCAGCGGGTGATTGGAATAGACAAAAGAGGCGGCCGCCAGCACCAGCGTCGGCAGCACAACATCCAGCCGGGGGCGCTTCCGGGGCCTGAAGTGATACAGGAAAATCAGGACAAGGCCTATAAAAACAGAAAACAGCGTATTCTTTTTACCTTCCAGTGTATCCGTAAGCCCGTTGGTCAGGATCAGCAGATCGGAAAATATGGGTAATGATTTCGAAAATACGTTGGGAACCGTAGCGGGCAAAATTACGCCGTAACGGTTGCCGAAGGGATTGGTTTCGGCCATATGCCGGTAAAGATCGGCCTGGTAAGCCAGCGAACGCAAGGTCCATACTCCACCTCCCATGGTCATCCACCAGGCCAACCCGGTCAGGGCAAGCACGCCGGCCAGCGCAAAACGGGGCCAGCGCTTCATCCTCAGGAAAAAGAGCACATAGATCCCCTGCGCCAGGAATACGGACACGGTGAGAAAGTGCGACAGCAGGCATAACCCGGAGACGATAATATAGCCGGCATAGAGCCCGCCGCTCCGCCGGTGCCGGTTTTCCCGGTCGATCAGCCTGAGAAAGAACCAGGTAGAGAGCAGCGTCAGGAAGAAGGTGAGCGAATAGTTTCTGGCCTGATGGCTGTAGGCAATAAAAAAGGGCTCCATGGCCACAATTGCGGCTGCGATCAGGCCGATCCGCTCCGAAAAAAAGCGGGAAGCAAAAAAGTAGGTAAACAGGATGGTCAGGAAGCTGAAAAGCACCGAGAGCGCCCTGGCAGAAAAATCCGATAAGCCGAATACGTCCATCCACAGGTGCAGCAGCAGGTAATAGAAAGGACTGTTGCCTATGTCGCTGCGGGTCATCGCTTCGCAATAGTCCGCAAAGGTTTTGGGAGCCCAGAATTCGGCAGGAGTAAAGGTAGGCTTGGCAAAGACGTCTTTTTGATTCGCTCCCTCCAGGACAATTCCCTGGCTTACGACCATCGTACTTTTTTCATCAAAAAAAATACTGTAGGTATCCAGCTTATAAAGCCGGAGCGCCAGACCTGCCATCAGAATTACAAAAAGTACCGGGATCTGGATATTCCTGTTCAGAAGACTCATTCGGCCAAATGCATTTTTTGCCAAAAATAGCTAAAATACGGAGGAACGGAAATTATTGTCAGATTTTCAATATGGTAAATTCGACCCTCCGGTTACGCCGCCTGGCCTCCTCCGTCAGGTTGTTTCCGACAGGCCTGGAGGCGCCCCAGGCTTTGATCTGTACCCTTCCGGGGGCGATTTCCTGCCCGACCAGGAAATCCTTTACAGCCTGCACCCGCTCTTCCGAAAGCTGTAGGTTTTTCCGGAAATCACCCTGGTTGTCGGTGTGGCCTTCCAGGAGGATCTCGAGGGTAGGATATTTTTTCATCAGCGCAGCGATGCGGTTGAGCTCCGGCACCGATGCCGGCTCGATCTCGGGACTGCTCCGGGCAAAGAACACCTGGTTTAAGGCGATTTTCCGTCCTTCCTGCAGGGGTATGAGCCGGAGATCTGCCTTTCTTCCGGCGCTGCCCCTTTCCTGGAGAAGATCAGCTGTCTCCGTGGCCGACAGATAGCCGTCGGCAGCAGCCGTAATGCGGTAGGTGTTCCGGAGCGGCAGCAGGAGATGAAATTCACCGGTTTGCGGATCATAATCGAGAGAATCGACCGGCTCGTTGGTCTTCCCGTTGTCTACCCGGATCCTGGCTTTCAGGGGGAGCCGGGAATCCGCATCGGCAACGCTTCCCGTCACAACCGCGACGGCCTCCGGCCTGGCGGACGGGTGCAGGCGAACCCGGTACAGGTGGTCGCGGCGGACCGCATTCTCATTGGAGCTCAGGTAAGCGAATTCGCCCGACGCAGGTACGGAAAAATACCCGTCCCAATAAGGTGAGTTGATTCCCGGCCCCAGGTTTTCGGGCGCCGACCAGTTCAGCCAGGTGTCGTCCAGCCTCCGGCTGACGAAAATGTCCCCGCTGCCATAGCCCCGGTGACCGAACGATGTAAAATACAACGTCTTATTGTCCGGCGCCAGGTAAGGAGCTCCCTCCGTATCGGCCGTATTGACCCGGTCCCCAACATTTGCCGGCTCCGACCAGGTGCCGTCCGGCATCAGGAAAGACACGTATATATCCTTCCTTCCTTTCGTATCCCGGCGGCAGAGCGCCATCAGCAGCACATTTCCTTTGGGAGATATGGAGAACTCGACCTCCTGGGAAGGATCCAGGTTGTAATAATTCCTGATCACGCAGGCCACGGGAAAGCTCCAGCCGGAAGACGTCAGGGCAGACTTCGAAAGACCCGCCCCCATGGCGCCGTCCCGGAGGTAGGTATTCAGCAGGTAAAGCGTCTTCCCGTCCGGGGACATCCCGATGACGGCATTGTTGTCGCGGGTGTTGACAGGAGCCCGGAGATTGAGCGCTTCACCCCACTGGCCGTTTTTACCGAGCACGGCATACCAGACGTCCTGGTTATCAGGGGAGCCGACATTGCCCGGATGGCCGCTCCTCGTAAAATACAGTACCCTGCCGTCCGGCGATATGACCGGGGCCACCTGGTCTCCTTTGCTGTTGATGTGCTTTCCCAGGTCTTCCTTTACCACTTTGGACGGTATGTCCGGGGCTAGGCGGATACCGACCTTCACCGGTGTGCGGGACGGGGCGATGCCGATCGCATCCACCTGGTTGAAGCCCGCAACTTTGGAGGGCTTCATCACGATTTTGATCGCCTCCGCATCCACAGCCAGCTGCGCAGGCGCAGACAAACGGAGCAGGCGGCCCCGGGCGCCGTCGGCCTCCAGGACACTCCCGTCCTCCAGCAGGTATTCCTTCCCCCCGCCGTCATAGGCGTATACCCTGACAATAGCCCCGGGATTAAAGTTCTCGGCGATGATGACCTGCCTGAGAGGAACTGCCGCGGGAAAGCCTACCTTGATCCATTCCTCCGCATGCCCGTCGGCCGAGGCGGGCGACCAGGCACAGGGACTGTCCCCGGCATCCGGAAACTTGTTGGGCTCACCCAGCACCTGGACGGCCCGGTACTCGCTCCCATACGGAGCAGGCCGGTATTCGGATGAAAACCCGAGCACCCTGGAAGCCCACACCACTTCGCCGGCCTTTAGCGCACGACCGCAAAAAAGGCAGAAAAGGAGCCACAGATAGAAATGATAACGAACTGACAATTTTCGGGACACGCTCACTATGCTGATCGACAAGAAACAAATTTAAAAACTTCCGGCCGGATTTGACAACTTTTGAGACAGGCGGCAACTTTCCGGCGACAATTTGCGTTACAACTGAGATACGCCGGCATTCAGCCATTTCAACACCATCGGCCGGGATTCTTTATATTACATTGTGAACCAGGAAACCAAAAGCGGGAAAATATTCGATCTGCCTACGCTAAGGCGTCTCTACTCTTTTGTAAAGCCTTACAAGAAACAATTCTACGGTCTTATCTCCATTATCGTGCTCAGCTCCCTGCTGGCCCCGCTTCTGCCCCTGCTGATCAAGTACACCATCGACCACTCCATTGCCGAAAAAAATTACGGCCAGCTGCTGCAGATGACCATGCTGATGATCGGCCTGCTTGCCTTCCGGGGTGTGGTCCAGTTTACCAATACCTACCTGTCCGGCTGGCTGGGCCAGCAAATCATCAACGACATCAGGCTCCAGGTATATAAAAAGATCGTGAGCCTCCGGCTGAAATACTTCGACAATACCCCGATCGGCCGCCTG
>JBEBSO010000317.1:0-4967 GCA_040394275.1 Telluribacter sp. | reverse complement strand
ATACGCCCAGGAAGTAGGTAAGAAAGGCCGTAGCCGTAAAAAGAAGGCCGAATACGAAGGTATTGCGGGTGGGAAGCTTCAGAAAATACCGTTCCTTGACCAGCAAAAAAAGAATCAGGAAAAGACAGAACCACATCTCCGTTGCGCTGAGCGGGCTCCGGACCCGGTCTGTCCACGACAGGGTTAAAATCTTCCCGATAATCATAAAGGCATTTTCGACGGGAGCTTTTACATTCCGGAAAAACACCCAGGCCAGGGTGACGAGCGCAAATGTCACCAGCACATGAAAATAATGAACGACGCCGGTAGCGGGGATGCGCAGGTTCCTGCGCGCCATCCACTTTTTGTTCCAGCCCCCGATGATACTGAAAAAGCCGTGAAGGCTCCCCCAGATGATGTAGTTCCAGCTGGCCCCGTGCCAGAGCCCGCTGGCCAGGAAAACCAGGAAAAGGTTAAACTGGCGCCTCGACTCTCCTTTGCGGTTGCCGCCCAGCGGGATGTACAGGTAATCCCTGAACCAGGTAGAGAGGGAAATATGCCACCGCGACCAGAACTCGGATATGGAAGCCGCCTCGTATGGCCGGTTGAAATTGTCCATCAGCCGGAAACCCATGACACGCGCCGCACCGATGGCAATGTCCGAATAGCCGGAAAAATCGCAGTAAATCTGGAACGAAAAGAAGACCGTCGCCACCAGGAGGGTCAGCCCGTTTTCGCCGGAAGGATCGTGGTAAGCGGAATCCACCATCAGCAGCAGCCTGTCCGCGATCACGATTTTCTTGAACATCCCGAAAGCCATCTGCATCAGCCCTTCCTTCACCTGCCCGAAATCGAACCTGAAATAGGAATGAAACTGGTGAAGCATGTTCTGCGGCCGCTCAATGGGACCGGCGACCAGCTGCGGATAAAACATCACATACAGGGCGTAGATACCGAAATGGCGCTCCGCCTTTTGGTGCCCCCTGTAGACTTCAATGGTGTAGCTCATCGCCTGGAACGTATGGAAAGACAGGCCGATCGGCAGGATCACCTGCCCGGCGCCGTTGAGCATCCACTCTGCTATCGACGGAGGAAGCAGCCTGCTCAGCTCCGGTACCGCACCGGGGTACCCCGCCAGCTTGAGCAGATCATCCAGGCTATCCCCGAAAAAATCAAAATATTTAAAGAAAGCCAGGATCCCCAGGTTCGAAATCAGGCTGATCACCAGGATCAGCTTTTTGGGAAAAGGCCGCGTCTCCCTCTCCAGCCACAGCCCGGCCAGGTAGTCGATGACAATGGTGGCAAACAGGATCAGTATAAATACCGGCTTGAAAACCATGTAGAAGTAACAGCTGGCCAGCAACAGCAGTATCCATCGACCCCTCCAGGAAAGGCTGAAGTAGGCAAGCGTTACGACAATAAAAAAAATAAGGAATTGAATGGAATTAAACAGCATCGGGTCGGGTATACTCGCAGTTGACTATTTCATCCTTTATGATAAAAAGCGGGCGGTTTTTGGACTGGAAGAAAATTCTCAGAACATACTCCCCGATGATCCCCAACGCCATAAGCTGGACACCGCTGAAAAGAATAATCACAATGAGAAGCGCGGTAAATCCCTCGATCACCTGGGCAAAAAACATTTTCTTGATCAGGACAAACAAAAAATACAACAGCGATACCGTGATCGCGACCGCCCCCGACCAGGTCATAAACTTTACCGGGAATTCGCTGAAATTAAAAATCCCGTTGTAGGCCAGCCGGAACAACTGACTGACCGAATACTTGGATACGCCGGCGTGACGCCCGTCCCGGTTGTACTCGATCCCCTTTTGCTTAAAGCCTACCCACGACCTCATGCCCCTCAGGTAGCGGCTTTCTTCCGGCATCTTCTTGATCACCTCGGCCACTCTCCGGCTTATCAGCGCAAAGTCTCCGCTGTCCAGCGGGATTTCGACATACGATATCTTGCTGAGAATCCGGTAAAAGAGGTGATAGCTCATTCTCTTGATATACCCCTCCTTCCGCTTTTTCCGGATGGCATAGACCACATCGGCACCTTTTTTCAGCTCCTCGTAAAACAGGGGAAGCAGCTCCGGAGGATCCTGCAGGTCTCCGTCTATAATAAAAAGGGCCTCCGTACCTCTGGCCCGGAAGATGCCGGCGGTAAGGGCAAGCTGATGCCCGTGGTTCCGGGACAAGAAAACGCAGTGATACCTTTTGTCAGCCAACGCCAGCCGGTACATCATGGCGGCGGTCTCATCCCTGCTGCCGTCGTCAATCAATACCACCTCGACCTCCATGGGAAAGCTTTCCATTACGGCATTCAATCGCTCGATAAGATGGGGAAACGTTTCCTCTTCGTTGTACAGGGGCACTACTATGGATACGCGCGGCATACTAGATTCTGGTTGCTAAACTGTGGATGGTCCTGCAAAAATACATTTTCATTTTGTTTATCCTAAAAATGCGCTCCCAGGCCCGGCACACCTATTTGATATAAATGATTTCCTTGCCGAAATACCCCGCCATACAGCGGTTCCAGAGCAGATTTTTCTGCAGGTCAACCTCCAGATCGCCGACAAAAAGCGAGGGAGGAGTATGCCTGATCAGGGGAAGGTACACAACGTTGTCTTTCGCGCTTCTTATCAGCGCATAACGGCTGTTCATCTCCCTGTTATAGGCCGCGGCTCCACCCTTCAGCCAGTCCCGGTATATCATTCTGAAGTTGGCCGAGCTTCGCGCCACATCCAGCGTAAAAAAAGTAATACATGCAAAGGCGATCAGGTAAGTCCACCGGCTGGACGCCGCCGTGAGCCTGTTCCTGGACCTGCCGAAACGCACCAGCACACCGGTAAGATAGAACCAGCCGATGATAAAGAAAAAATACACACAATTGATTACCCGGGGAGCGGGCTCGATGCCGATCCCGTAGTAGGAAGGGAACAATTGCGAACCCAGCACTGCCAGGTATACCAGGGCGATATAAACGGGAGAAAAAGCAAAATAGGTCAGCGACTGGATATTCATCCGCAGCAGGACCAGCACCCAGCCCAGTGTAAAAAATACGAGCGGCGTATACCTGATCCATTCGTAGCCGAGCTGCGCCAGTCTCCCCAGGGAAGAAAGGCCAGAGGTCAGGATATCACCGCTCAGCGGGTTTCCGCCCAGCCTGGCCTCATTGCCCGCCGCGGAGAAAAACAGGTAGCAGGAGACCGCAGCGATCATCATCGTCCCGATCATCAGGTTGTCCAGCCTTCGCTTGACCCATATCCTGTATGCGCACCAGGCACCGATCAGGACGAGCAGCAGCAGCAGGTTGGTTTCACTGCACCCGATAATGGCAAAAACCAGGAGCCCCGACAGCAGGCCGATCAGCACCTGTGACTTCCTGGTTTCCGCCCGGTACCAGCGTATAACCAGGACAATCCACAGCAGCGTCATCATGGTGGGCACGGTATAGGTAACAAAAGCCGCCATCCAGTAAAAAGCCTCTGCTATGGCAGGCATCCTGAGCACAAACAGGAACATCACGACACCCGTAAAACCGAGGTGCGCCCTGCGGGCCAGCGTCGGTGTCAATGTCCGGAAAAGGAGGTAGCAGCTCAGTGACAATCCAGCCAGGAGCAAAACAGGCAGCACTTTAAAGCCCGCAAACCAATGGAAGATCAGCGGATTGGAATGATTAAGGAATATACCGAAATACCTGCCGGTCCAGCCGGTGTAGTAGAAATTCATCGCTTTCGTCCAGCCGTACTTGAATACCGTATCGATATAGCAGAAGTCGTCAACAGCGGACGGATGGTTGTAAAGAGAAAGGGCGACCAGAGGGACCAGGGTAAAAACCAGCAGTCCTGCGTTGGCCAGGTTGCCTGATTTCCGGAAAGCGTTATAAAATTTGTTATCCATTCACTGTCTTTTCTATAATGTACCTGGGCCTGGCTTTTACTTCTTCGTAAATTTTGCCGATGTACTCGCCGATCAGGCCGACCGCGATCATATTAAATCCGCTGAAAAAAGTTATGGGGAGGATCGTAGACGTCCATCCCGCGATAGTATGCCCCACCAGATAAGATACCAGGATGTATATGATGATTCCCAATGCCAGAAGAAAATTAAACGCCCCGAAATACAGCACCAGCCGCATCGGGAAAGTCGAAAAAGAAGTGATGCCGTTCCAGGCGAAAAGCATCATTTTACTAAGCGGGTACTTGGTCTCCCCCGCCGCCCGCTCCAGCCGCTTGTAATATACCCTTTCGTTGGAAAATCCGATAAGCGGCACGATGCCCCGGAGAAACATGTTTACTTCTCTAAAGCCCCCGAGCTCCTCCAGAACCCTCCTGTCCATAAGCCGGAAATCGGCATGGTTAAAAACCACGGGTACGCCCATGTTCTGCATGATCCGGTAAAACCCTTCCGCCGCCGTCCGCTTAAACCAGGAATCCGAGCTCCTGTCGTTCCGCACACCGTATACGATCCTGGCGCCGGCCTTATATTTTTCAACCATTTCCGAGATAGCATGGATATCGTCCTGCAGGTCTGCGTCGATGGTGATGAAACAATCGAAGTCCCCCACATACCGCTCCAGCCCTGCCAGTATGGCACTCTGGTGCCCGAAATTCCGGGACAGCTTGATACCGGTAAATATTTCGTCTCCGGCCGCAATTTCCTCGATCAGTTCCCATGTACGGTCTCTGCTCCCGTCATTGACAAAGCAGATCCTGCTGTCGGCCGCTATAATTTTTCCCCGGATTATTTCCTGGTAATAGCTTTTCAAAATGGCTGAGGTATGGTTAAGAATATCCTCCTCGTTATAACATGGGACTACCAAAAGCAAGCGGGGCAGTATCATCTGTTTATTTTCTGTTTGTTTCAAGGGATGTTCAAATCTGCCGCCCGGTCAGGACTTCGGTTTCATCGTAGGCCGAAAGCCGGCCTTCGGCTTGGCAGGAGGCGTTGCTTGTGACGGGGCTTCCTCCGGCCGGTCC
>JBEBSO010000316.1:0-4994 GCA_040394275.1 Telluribacter sp. | reverse complement strand
ACCTGGATTTTCTTCAAAAAACCAACATATCGTTTGTCGCCATTGACGAGGCGCATTGCATTTCGGAATGGGGCCATGACTTCCGCCCGGAATACCGCCGTATCCATGGCATCATAGAGAACATAGGCAAGCTGCCCATTATCGCCCTTACCGCTACGGCTACACCCAAAGTGCAGCAGGACGTCCGCAAAAACCTGCAGATGGAAGATGCGGAGACTTTTAAGTCCTCCTTCAACAGGAAGAACCTCTACTACGAGATCAAGCCGAAGAAGGACGCCAAAAAGCAGCTGATCAAATACATCCGCAACAACAAGGGGAAGTCCGGTATCGTTTATTGCCTCAGCCGCAAGACGGTGGAGGAAATTGCCGAGCTTCTGAGTGTGAATGACGTCAGGGCGCTGCCTTATCATGCCGGGCTGGACAGCAATACCCGGATGCACAATCAGGATGCGTTCCTCAACGAGGAGGTGGATGTGATCGTGGCGACGATCGCTTTCGGGATGGGTATCGATAAGCCTGATGTGCGCTTTGTAATCCATTATGACGTGCCCAAGTCGCTGGAAGGGTACTACCAGGAGACAGGAAGAGCCGGTCGCGACGGGCTGGAGGGGAACTGCATCATGTTCTACAGCCACGACGACATACTTAAGCTCGAGAAATTCAATAAGGACAAGACAGTTACCGAGCGGGACAATGCCAGGCACCTGCTCAATGAGATGGTGACCTATACTACGCTGGGGGTTTGCAGGAGGAGACAGCTGCTGAGCTATTTCGGGGAATACCTGGACAAGGACTGCGGGTACTGCGACAACTGCATGCGGCCCACCGAGAAGCTGAAGCTGCAGGATGAAGCCGTGCTGGCGCTTACCGCGGCGGAGCTGACCAACGACCGGTTTGACGGGGAGCACCTGGCCGACCTGCTCACGGCTACCGACAACCAGTATGTAAAAAGCCATGAGCATGACCGGCTCGAGGTGTACGGGAAGGGAGCGGCCTACAACGAATCGAGGGACTTCTGGATCTCGGTTTACAAGCAGCTGGTGATCTTCGGCTACCTGGACAAGGATGTGGAGAATTACGGCGTGATCAAGCTCAGCGCCAAAGGGAAGGAGTATCTCAAGGACCCGTTCCCGCTGACTTTCCATGCCGATCATAATTTCGAGCTGGAAGTGGAGAAGGGGGAAGAGGATGAAAAAGAGATCGAGGCCATCGGGTCGGGAGCAAAAGCTTACGACGAAGCTTTGCTGGGCATGCTGAAAACGCTCAGGAAGAAAGTGGCCAAAGAAAAGAACCTGCCTCCCTATGTCATTTTCCAGGACCCGTCCCTGGAAGAAATGGCGACGACCTATCCTACCACCCAGCAGGAAATGGCGCAGATAAACGGCGTCGGGATGGGGAAGGTGCAGAAGTTTGGCCGCCAGTTTATAGACCTGATCACCCGGTATGTCGATGAAAACGAGATCGAAACCGCCAAGGATGTGGTGATTAAGTCGACGGTCAACAAATCAAAGATCAAGATTTACATCATCCAGCAGGTAGACCGGAAAATAGACCTGGAGGAGATTGCGGAGGCCAAGGAGATTGCGATGGAGGAGCTCATCGAGGAAATAGAGCATATCTGTTATTCCGGCACCAAGCTCAACCTGGATTATTATGTGAACCAGATCATGGACAGCGAGCGCCAGCGGGAAATCTACGATTATTTCATGCATGCGGAGACAGACAACATTGCCGTGGCAATGAAAGAGCTCAGGGCGGATGATATCAGCGAGGAGGAACTGCGGCTCATGCGTATTAAATTTTTATCGGAGTTAGCCAATTAATTGTTTAATGAAATTTTCTTACCACACATCCCATATCTTATCAAACTCTAAAATATGAATATATTAATTTTGGGTTCCGGGGGACGTGAACACGCCTTCGCCTGGAAAATAGCCCAAAGCCCCCTGTGTGATGAATTGTATGTTGCGCCGGGGAATGCCGGTACTGCGCTCGTTGCTACCAATCTGCCCGTTTCTTACAATGATTTCGATAAAGTAAAGGAAGCTGTGCTCGACAGGAGGATTGCGCTGGTGATCGTAGGCCCGGAAGAACCTCTTGTGAACGGCATTGTGGATTTTTTTCATAACGATCCGCTCTTGGGAAAAGTGCGGATCATCGGCCCCGGCCGGGACGGCGCCCGTCTTGAGGGAAGCAAGGATTTTTCCAAGGACTTTATGCAGCGCAACGGGATCCCCACCGCGGGTTCACGCACGTTTACGGCTGAAACGTACGAGGAAGGGCTTGCCTACCTGGCATCGCACCCCCTTCCCGTCGTGCTCAAGGCTGACGGGCTTGCGGCGGGCAAAGGTGTGATCATCGCCGAATCCCGGGAGGTGGCCAGGCAGACGCTACAGGATATCCTGGTGTCGGGTAAGTTCGGCGCCGCCGGAACCAAAGTGGTGGTAGAGCAGTTTCTTAAGGGAATTGAGCTGTCACTGTTTGTCCTCACGGACGGCGAGCATTATAAGATCCTGCCCGAAGCGAAGGACTACAAAAGGATCGGGGAAAATGATACCGGGCCGAATACCGGCGGAATGGGCGCCGTGTCGCCGGTGGTATTTGCCGATGCCAATTTTCTGAGGAAAGCGGAGGAACGGATCGTCATTCCAACGCTGAAGGGGCTGAAAAAAGAAAATATTAAATATGCGGGCTTCATTTTTATCGGCCTGATGAATGTGAAGGACGAGCCGTATGTGATTGAATACAATGTGAGGATGGGCGATCCCGAAACCGAAGTGGTGTTGCCCAGGATACAGTCCGATCTCGTATCGCTGCTGATTGCCACCGCCAAGGGTACGCTGAACGAAGCCGAGCTTAAGATTTCGCAGCAGGTGGCGGTAACGACGGTGCTGGTATCGGGCGGGTACCCGGAAGCTTACGAAAACGGCAAGGTGATTACGGAAACCGGTAAGCTGGAGGATGTTTCTGTTTTTCATGCCGGTACGAAGCTGAACGGCAACTCAGAAGTTGTCACCAATGGCGGAAGGGTCATGGCGCTGACGGGGATAGCCAATTCACTTGAAAATGCAGTATTAAAGTCGCAGAGGGCTGCGCAGGCGATTTCGTTTGACGGGAAGTATTTCCGTCGGGATATTGGTCTTGACCTGATCCGTTTTAAAGATTGATTCACAAATATGGGTTGTATATCTTGTGCAGTAGGCGAATATAAAACCAAAGCCAGGAGCGGCGGCGGATGCGGAAGCGCCGGAGGGTGCTCCTCGGGAGGTTGTTCCAGCGGTGGCTGCAACAAGCTGAATACGTTCGACTGGTTGAGCGACATGGACATTCCCCTCAGCCAGCGCTATGATATGGTGGAAGTGCGTTTTAAGGGGGGAAGAAAAGATTATTTCAGGAACATCAACCGCATCGATCTCACCACCGGCGACATGGTGGTCTGTGAGATGACTTCCGGTCATCACGTGGGGATGGTTTCCCTGCAGGGTGACCTGGTGAGGCTCCAGATGAAAAAGAAGAGCCTGTCGGTGGGAGATGACGTAAAGGGAATCTACCGGCTGGCCACTGAGAAGGACCTCGAAAAGCATACCCAGGCCATGGCGCGTGACCTGCCGACGATGTACCGCACCCGCGAGATCGCCAGGGAGCTGAACCTGAACATGAAGCTGTCGGACGTGGAATACCAGTCGGACAATACCAAGGCTACTTTCTTTTACTCCTCGGAGGAACGGGTGGACTTCAGGGAGCTGATCAAGATCCTGGCTTCGGAGTTTAAGGTCCGGGTGGAGATGCGGCAGATCAGCCTGAGACAGGAGGCCAGCAGGCTGGGAGGCATCGGTTCCTGCGGAAGGGAGCTGTGCTGCTCGACCTGGCTTACTGATTTTAAGAATATTTCCACTTCGGCCGCCAGGTATCAGAATTTGTCCCTCAACCCGGCGAAGCTGTCGGGGCAGTGCGGGCGTCTCAAGTGTTGCCTCAACTATGAGCTGGAAACCTATATGGATGCGCTGAAAGGCATACCGGCAGTGGACGGCCCGCTGAAAACACAGGCCGGGGACGCAACGCTCCAGAAGACGGACATTTTTAAGCGGATCATGTGGTTTGGCTTCGACAGAAGTGTAAACTGGCATCCCGTGCCGATCGAGAAGGTGGTGGAAATACAGGAATTAAATAAAAAGGGAATTATCCCGGAATCGCTCGATCAGCTGCAGGCGGTATCCGCGTCTCTTCCGGAAAGGGGCAAAGTCTCGCTGAACAGCGATCTGGAAAATCTTGATAAGAAATACAGCGGAGAGCAGAAAAAGAAAAGCAAAAACCGCAATAACCGGTTCAGGAATAAAAACAATGCCTCCCGCCAGCCGAAACAGCCATGAAAACACGGGGCTGGCTGCTTTGCCTGTATTGGTGAAGTTTAATGCGACTATATGAATCCACAAGTTAAGAAGCTTTATGATATCGCCGGGAAGCCGGTGAGAAGAGTAATCGGCCTGATGTCCGGCACTTCGCTGGACGGCCTGGATGTGGCGCTTTGCGAGATCAGCGGATACGGTTTGAAGACCAGGGTCAGGCTGGAGCATTTCGATACCTTTCCTTACCCGGAAAATTTTAAGAGCGAAGTCAGGAAGATATTTGCGAAGCAGCAGATAGATTTTCAGCTCCTGTGACTGCTCAAACCATATATCGGGACCTACCACGGTCAGATCGTCCTGGATTGTCTGGAAAAATGGGGAGTCGCCGCGGAGGAGATCGACCTGGTCGCCAGCCACGGACAGACGGTATACCATGCCCCCGCCGTTCAGCACGGACAGGCGAGCTATCCGAATGCCACGCTGCAGATAGGGGACGGCGACCACCTGGCGGTCGAAACGGGTATCATTACGGTGAGCGATTTCCGGCAGAAGCAAGTGGCTGCCGGGGGAGAAGGAGCGCCCCTGGCGGTATACGGAGATTACCTCCTGGTTTCTTCTCCCGGCGAAAACCGTATCCTGCTCACTATG
>JBEBSO010000315.1:0-4996 GCA_040394275.1 Telluribacter sp. | reverse complement strand
ATCCAAAAACGAATCCCCTGAAAAACCGTGTGTACGCCATCCTTCTCCTACTGGGTTTATCCCAGGTCTATCCGGCCCATGCGCAAAAAAATGCCGGCGGGTGGCAGTCTCTTTTTAACGGCAAAAACCTGTCCGGCTGGAAGCAGCTCAACGGGCAGGCCAAATATGAAGTCAAAGACGGGGCCATCGTAGGGACGTCGGTAATGGGTACTCCCAATTCCTTTCTGACGACAGAGAAAAACTACGGTGACTTTATTTTTGAATGTGATGTGTGGGTAGACGACCGGCTCAATTCGGGGATCCAGTTCAGGAGCCTTTCCTTCCCGGACTACCAGAATGGCCGGGTACACGGCTACCAGTGCGAGATCGACCCCTCGGACCGGGCGTGGTCCGGCGGCATCTACGACGAAGCCCGGCGCGGCTGGCTCTACCCGCTCGACCTGAATCCCGCTGCGAAGACCGCATTCAAAAAAGGTGAATGGAACCGTTACCGCATCGAGGCCATCGGCCATTCCATGCGCACCTTTATTAACGAAATCCCCGTCGCCCACCTGATCGACGATGTTACGCCCAGCGGGTTTATCTGCCTGCAGGTACATGCCATCAACGCCAAAGAACTGGAAGGATCCCAGGTAAAATGGAAAAACATACGCATCCGGACCACCGGCCTGAAGTCTTCTCCGCCGACCAGCATCCGTATTGTCAACCGGATTCCCAACGACCTGAATCCCGCAGAGGCAGCGCAGAACTGGAAGCTGCTCTATGACGGGCAGACGGCGGCTCACTGGCGTGCCTTCGGCGGCACCGAGCCGCCGCAAAAGCGGTGGACCTTCCAGGACGGCACCATCACTGTGGCCAAATCGGACGGATCGGAAACCGGTAACGATATCGTCACCCGGGAGCTGTTCGGACCGGCGTTCGAGTTCCAGTTTGAATTCAGGCTCACTGAAGGCGCCAACAGCGGGATAAAATATTTTGTCAATGAAAAGCTGAATCCCGGGGGTAAATCCGGCCTGGGCCTCGAATACCAGGTCCTGGACGACGCCAAACATCCCGATGCAAAGATGGGCGTGGCGGGCAACCGGACCCTGGCCTCGCTCTACGACCTGATCCCGTCCGATCAGAAGACCGGATCCCGCAAGAAAATCGGGGAATGGAACCAGGGGAGGCTCGTTGTGCACAAAGACGGCCTGGTGCAGCATTACCTCAACGGGCTGAAAGTGGTGGAATACTACAAAGGATCCAACATTTACAAAGCACTGATCGCGCGGTCCAAATTCGCCAAGACCGAAGGATTTGCCGAAGTGGACAAAGGCAACCTGCTGCTCCAGGACCACGGGGACAGCGTTTCTTTCCGCAGCCTGAAAATCAGGGCGCTGGAATAGCCCGTCATCACTTTTTCTCCGTATTTCTTCAGGGTAAAAGTCAAAAATACAGTCATTGTTAGTAGAAAAAACGGAAGCAAATTTATCGTCAATACCTAACCTTTTTTAGAAATGACCAACAGAAGGGATTTTATAAAAAAAGCAGCGCTAGCCTCTGCAGGGCTCGCCTTCGGCACCCACTCCGTCAGCGCCGGAAGCTACCGGCGCATCATCGGCGCCAATGACCGGGTACGGGTCGGTATCATCGGCTTTTCCGACCGCTTCCGCTCTTCCCTGGCACCGGCCTTCTCCAGCCACGCCAAAGCGCTCAATTTCGAGTTTATGGGCGTATCGGAAATCTGGAACCGCCTCCGGGAAGAAGCCGAACAGTACATGACAGGCAAAGGATGGGCAGCGCCTGGTTTTGTAAAGGCCCGCAACAACGAGGAGCTGCTCTCTCGCAAGGACCTGGATGCAGTAATCATCAGCACCGCCGATTTCCAGCACGCCCTGCATTGCGTCGAGGCCGTGAAAGCAGGTAAGGATGTCTACGTGGAAAAGCCGTTTGCGGAATCCCTGGAAGACGCCAAACTTGCGGTCAAGACCGTGGAAGCATCCAGGCAGATCGTACAGATCGGCTCACAGCGGAGGAGCGCCCCCAACTACTGGGCGGCATACGATTTTATCAAATCCGGGAAATTCGGCGATATCACCGCCGTGGAAATGACCTGGAACGTTAACCAGCCTGGAAGATGGCGCCGGCCAGAGCTCGTCAAGCAAATCCGGAAGGAGGATACCGACTGGAACCGCTTCCTGCTTAACCGCCCCAAAGTAGCCTGGGATCCGCGCATCTACCTGGAATTCCGGCTTTTCTATCCTTATTCGACCGGTATCGCGGGACAGTGGATGGCGCACCAGATCGACACCGTGCACTGGTTTTCCGGCCTGGAGGCCCCCAGAAGTGTCGTAGCCAACGGGGGAGTCTATGTATGGAAAGATGGCCGGACCAATGCCGATACGTTTACCGCCGTCTTTGATTACGGCCCGTTTGACGACAAGAGCAAAGGCTTCCAGGTAATCTATTCTTCCCGCTTCCACAACTCTGCCGGAGACGTGAAGGAGTATTATTTCTCGAACGGCGGTATGATCAATCTGGATACCAACAAGGTAACTCCTACAGGGGGGCTGGAAGAAAAAAATGCCAGGAACATGGGGCTCCAGGCCAACCTGCTGCCTGAAATGTCGCTGAAATCGGGAGAGAGAGTGGCCACCGAGGCCAATACAGGATCAGATCCCATGACCTCGCTCCACATGCGCAACTGGATGGACTGCGTCCGCAGCCGGAAAGAAACCAACGCACCGGCAAGGGCCGGCTTCAACCATTCGATTGCAAACATCATGGCTACCGAGGCTTTGCATACCGGCAAGAAAGTAACCTGGGATCCGAAAAAATCAGCGATCGTACTGAGCTGATCAGCCGGGATGACCTGGCCGGTACCGTACAGCGGCAGTGTGTATATGGATGCGAATCAGATACTTTCGTCGCTCCATCTGCGCGCTGCCGCTTCTTTCAGCCACGGGTAGGTATCGAAAGGCTCGGGCAGCCCTTCCGGGGTAAGCTTCAGACACATCAGGTGAAGATGGGTCCCCGAGCGCTCCCGCCTGGCGTTGAAGCCTGTTCTTCCTACTTCGGCAATCTTTTCGCCCGCAAGCACCCATTGGCCGGGCTCCACGGTGATGCAGCTGTTGTGCGCATAATAAAAAAGTCCGTCCAGGCAGGGATCATATATCCAGATAAAATTGCCTCCCCGGCGCAAGGTATCCTTTTCCCAGTCCGATTCCACACTCAGTACGAGCCCGCTGGTAAACGCAAGCACGTCTACAGGCAGGCATTTTAAATCGTCGATATTGTCCCGGTTACGGTCCCTGATAAACAGGTCATGCGCCGGATGGCTTCCCCGGACGCTGGCGTCAAAAAGATTGAACCCTTTGGGCCGGTATCCCCTGCCGCGCCCACCGACCGACCCGGCTGCCGTATAGCCGCGCAACGGGTATACAAAATACGCTGCGTCCGGCCCGGGACCGCAGGCCGCTCCACCCTTAAAGGAAGCCCGTACCTCCGTCATCAGCACGGCGAAGGCCCGTTCGGCCGAATCCGGCGTAATCAGTTGACCGGCAATGTCTGCATACAACCTGTCGAACCGCGCAGAATACCCCCTCCTGACTTCCCCCGCAGGGATCGTTCCCGTTTCCGGAGTCAGCCCTGCTCCGCCAAACCCAAACAAAAGGATCAAAGCCAATCCCGGCAACCCGGGCAGTCCGCTAAAAAATCCTGACATAGCTTCCTTCTTTTTCCTATACAAAATTGGGTATTTTTTTTAAATTTATCCGGCCCTTCACTCATATTCCGCTACAGCGGCCGCGAACTGCGGCAGCATTTCGTTTCCGGTTGCGGAAGCAGGGTCAAACAGGCGCCGCACCGGCATAACGGCCGGGCATGGTTAGTCGTATGAAATGAGCGGAGGCACATATAACCGGAAAATGAATAAACGATGATCTTTTAAACCTGGTGTTCTATAGTTCCGAAGTTATTTTAGAGCTATAGTTGAACCTCCTGAGCTCTTGAACTTTTGAACTCTTTAAACCTTTTTAACTCCTTATTTTACACATATGAAATACCGTAGATTCGGCAGGAGCGGATGGCTCGTCAGCGAGATCGGGTACGGCATGTGGGGCCTGGCCGGCTGGACCGGCTCCGACATCACCGAAGTGGAGGAATCGCTGGACCTGGCCGTTGAGCTGGGATGTAATTTTTTTGATACAGCCTGGGCCTATGGCAACGGCAAAAGCGAGCAGATACTGGGTGCACTCTTCCGCAGGCATGCCGCCGCCAGCCTGTACGCTGCCAGCAAAATCCCCCCGAAAAACAGGCAGTGGCCTTCCCATCCGGCCGTTCCGATCGGGGAAGTATTCCCCGCCGGCTACATTGTCGAATACGCGGAAAAGAGCCTGGCCAACCTGAAGCTGGACACCCTGCACCTGCTTCAGTTTCACGTCTGGGAAGACAGCTGGGCACAGCAGGACGAATGGAAGCGTGCCATCGAAAAGCTGACGGCGGAAGGGAAAGTACAGCGCTGGGGGATCAGCGTCAACCGGTGGGAGCCCGACAATTCCCTTGAAACCCTGAAAACAGGGCTTATCGATGCCGTACAGGTCATTTACAATATATTCGACCAGGCACCGGAAGACCACCTTTTCCCGCTTTGCCGCCAGCTCGACATCGGGGTGATCGCCCGTGTGCCCTTCGATGAGGGTACGCTGACCGGGACGCTGACCAAAGAGACTGTCTTTCCGCCGGATGACTGGCGTTCTACCTATTTCGTCCGGGAAAATCTCAACAACAGCGTAGACAGGGCGGAAGCCATCCGGTCCATATTACCGGAAGGCGAAAGCATGCCGGACACTGCGCTGCGTTTTATCCTGGACAATCAGGACGTTCATACAACGATTCCGGGAATGCGGAAGAAGAAGCACGTAGAAGCCAACATCGCTGCCGGCGACGGGCGCAGGCTGCCGAAAGCACTGGCTGCACAGCTAAAGTCGCACCGGTGGGACAGGAAGCCGACCAGGTG
>JBEBSO010000314.1:0-5024 GCA_040394275.1 Telluribacter sp. | reverse complement strand
ATGACGGCGGGTTTAAAGTGGCCGAGCCGTCCATGAAGCCCTACCAGCAGGCAGAATGGTGGAAAACAGATATGCTCCCCATACCCATGCGCCACAACAGCGGCCACGGCGGATCCCATACATTTATCACGCACGAATTCATCTCTTCCGTCCTGCAGAACCGCAAACCCGAAGTGGACATCCACGAGGCGCTGGCCTACACCGCACCGGGGATCGTCGCACACGAGTCGGCCTTAAAAGACGGCGAATACCTGCAGATCCCGGATTTTGACTGACCGTCCCGCATTCCCGGCTGTTTTACCCGGCTCAAACCTATATTCCATGAATTCCGAAGAAATTTCCCTGTTTTTTAAAGAATTACAAGACGATATCTGTAAAGCGCTCGAAAACGAAGACGGGCTCGCCAGGTTTCACGAAGATCTCTGGGAGCACCATTCCGGCGGCGGCGGGCGCACCAGGCTGATTCAGAACGGGCACGTGCTGGAAAAGGGCGGCGTCAACTATTCACTCGTACAAGGAGATGTCCACCCGAGGCTCCGCGCGCAGATGGAGCTCAGCCCCGACGAAGAGGTGTCCTTTCTCGCTACGGGCGTTTCCATCGTGATGCACCCGGTGAGCCCGATGGTGCCGATCATCCATATGAATGTCCGGTATTTTGAGCTGAGCAACGGAGACTGCTGGTTCGGCGGCGGCATCGATCTGACACCGCATTACGTAGACGAAGCGGATGCCCGGTATTTTCACCGGGTATTGCGCGAGACCTGCCATCGTCATCACCCGGATTTCTACACAGCATTCAAAAAATGGGCGGACGAATATTTTTACCTGCGGCACCGCGACGAAACCAGGGGCGTCGGGGGGATTTTTTTCGACTATCTCAAACCCGGCCGCAACAGGTACGGGCTTGACAAAAGCCAGATTTTTGATTTCGTCAAAGATGTGGGAAACCAGTTTGCTCCCCTGTATACCCGCTTCATGCACCTGCACAAGCAGGAAGGCTACGGCGAGCAGGAAAAAGCGTGGCAATACCTCCGCAGGGGAAGATACGTGGAGTTCAACCTGGTATGGGACCGGGGCACAAAATTCGGACTGGAAACCGGCGGACGGACGGAATCGATCCTGATGAGCCTGCCGCCGCAAGCCAACTGGGCCTACAACCACGTACCTGCTGCAGGCAGCGCGGAGGAGAAGACGCTCTCCCTGCTGAAAAAAGACATCGGCTGGTAGAAACCGGGCCGGCGGCTACACCGGCTGATCCGGGACATACCTGATATGCCCGGCCTCCGCCTTCAGGCCCGACGGGATATTGTTGTGGTACAGCTGCCCGGTACCCAGCCCCTGGGGAAGCGGGCTCTCAAACTCGCCGGCAAACTGCGCGATGGCATTCAGCCCGATGTTGGACTCCAGCGCCGAAGTCAGCCACCACCCTATCCCCGCTTCCTCAGCCAGCGCAATCCATTCTCGGCATTGGCCGAAGCCTCCCAGGAGCGTGGGCTTCAGGATAAGATAGCGGGGACGCAGCAGGTCCAGCAGCCGGCGCTTTTCGTCCCGCGTCCAAATGCCGATCAGCTCCTCGTCCAGGGCCACATCGATCGGCGACTCCGCTATGATGCGCGCCATATCCGCCCCGCAGCCGGGCTTTACGGGCTGCTCGATGGAATGGATGTCAAATTGCGCGAGCGTCTCCAGCCGCGGGAGCGCCTGGTCCAACGGGAAGGCGCCGTTCGCATCCAGCCTGAGCCCGATCTCGTCTTTGGTAAAGCGCTCCCTGACCGAGGCCAGCAGCCTGCACTCCTCCCCGAAACCGATGGCGCCCACTTTGATTTTGATGGTGGTATACCCGTCCAGCAGCTTGGCCTCGAGCTGTTCACGCATGAACTCCGGGGTCCCCATCCAAACCAGCCCGTTCATCGGGATCGCCCTTTTCCCGCCGGAAAAGTCATTTCTGAAGATGATCCGGCTTCCCCCGTTTACATAATCGAGTAGCGCAGTTTCCAGGCCGAACCTGACCGAAGGATAGCGGACCGGTACTGCTTCCTCCACCACGCGGCCGACGTCGTCAGCTTCTATCGTATCGAGATGCCTTGCATTGAAATCCCGGCAGATTCTGTCCAGCACTTCCGCGAAGCCGGGAAGATCGTCCCTGCTCAGTCCTTTCAGCGGCCCGCATTCCCCCAGTCCCCTGACGGTCCTGCGGCTGTGGGTAATACGCAATATCCAGGTCAGCTTCTCCGTAAGGACCCCGCGGGAAGTGCCCGCCTCAAACCTGAACTGCAGCAGGTGGGGCTGGTAAGACAACTGCAATGACATAATGGCTATTATTCGTACATTGGCCTTAAAATTACGAAACCCGGCGCGCAATTTGATCAAGTCCATCAGAAACCTGCCTGTCTTCAGACCGCTCAGCTGGCTGTACGGAGGCATCACCGACGCCCGCAACGCCCTGTTCGACGCGGGGCTCTTCCGGTCGACCGCCCCGCCGGTGCCCTCCATTGCCGTCGGTAACCTCACTGTGGGAGGGACAGGAAAAACACCCATGACCGAATACCTGATCTCGATGCTTTCCAGCCGGTACCACGTGGCGGTGCTGAGCAGGGGCTACGGCAGGAAAACCAGCGGGTTTGTTGCGGCCGGCGAACACACCACCGTGGAAGAAATCGGGGACGAGCCCTTCCAGTACTTCTGCAAGTTCGGGGACCGCGTCCGTGTGGCCGTCTGCGAAAAGCGTGCAGAGGGATTCCGGAGTCTCCTGCGGCTGTTCCCCGAAACCAATCTTATCCTGCTCGACGATGCTTTCCAGCACCGGGCCGTCAGGCCCTCCTGCCAGGTACTTCTCAGTGACTATCACCGCCCTTTTTACAAAGACCGGCCGTTCCCCGCCGGCAACCTCCGCGAAAGAAGAAGAGGCGCGGCCCGGGCCGACCTCGTCGTGGTTACGAAGTGTCCGCCAGACCTCACGCCTGCGTTCAAATCCGGTATAAAAGAGCGTGTTTCGGCTTATACCAGGCCGGGCACGCCGGTGCTGTTTTCGACGACGGCATACGGCACGCCGCTTACCTTCACCGGGACAAGCAGCACGAAGCCGTCTTCCCCTGTCATCGGCGTATCGGGCATCGCCCAAAACGGCATTTTTGAAGATTACCTGAAGCAGGAATTTTCCGCGGAAAAACACCTGGCTTTCCCCGATCATCATTTCTATACCGGCGCCGACCTGCAGACACTTTTTTCCTATACGGAAAAGGGATACGTGGTCATTACTACCGAAAAAGACATGGTGAAGCTGAAAGGAGCTGTTTTGGAAGCGAAACAGTCCGGAAATTTCCTGTATGTCCCCGTAAAAACAGACTTCGGCCCGGAGGAAGCCCTCTTCCGGGGCCAGATCGGGCGGCACCTGTCCGCCTTCGGCGACAGGCAGGACTGAAAAGGAGCTACGCTTCCAAAGACGGCCGGAATACCTTAAACCAGGTCAGCGAGTCGTCGAAACAGGTAAAAACAGCCGGGTAACCCGGAGCCACCTTCCCGATCCGGCCGCCCAAACCCATGGCCAGTGCGGGACGCTGAGTCGCCATATCGATGGCCTCAGCCAGGGGGATACCCACCCTGACGACCGCATTCCGGACGGCCTCACCCAACGAAATGGCTCCGCCGGCGAGGTTCCCCTCCGAATTGCGGTATTCACCGTTGACCAGGCAGGCGTCAAATTCGCCCCAATGAAACTCCTTTACCTCGCCCATCAGGAACAAAGCATCCGAGATGAGAAACATTTTGTCCTGTTTGATCTTGTAAGCGATACGGGCAGCTGCATAGTCGCAGTGAATCCCGTCCACGATGACCGGCGCATACACTTCCGGGCTGTCAAACACTGCGCCGACCAGTCCCGGGCTCCGGTGGCCCATCGGCGACATCGCGTTGTACAGGTGGGTCACCAGGCGTATACCCTGGTCAAAAGCAGCCATCGCCTCGGCATAGGTAGCGTTGGAATGGCCCGCAGCCACGACAATCCCCGAATCGAGCAGCAGCTGAAGCTCCCCGGGCGTAAAGATTTCCGGGGCTACGGTGATCAGCCTGAGCGCATCCCCGCCCGCTTCGATCAGCTCCCGGATCTTCGGCGCCGCAGGTGCAGCGAGGAGTGATTCCAGGTGAGCCCCCCGCCGGAGCGGGTGCAAAAAGGGACCTTCCAGGTGCATGCCCAGCACACCGCTTTCCGGGTGGGTCTGCCGGTAGGTCTTCATACTCCGGATCCCGCGGAGTATGTTGTCCCAGGAGGAAGTGACCAGCGTAGGCAGCACGTAAGCCGTCCCCGTTTCGAAGCTGGTCCGGTAGATATCCTCAATGGAAGCCTCTTCCGGTCTTTCTGTAAAATGAAACCTTCTGCCCCCGTTTATATGAATATCGAAAAAACCGGCGGACATGCACTCAAATGCCTGCAGGCCCTCCGGCGCCGCGTCACAGGGCGTGACCGAAACCACCGACCTGAGGCTGCCGTCCAGTGTGACCACCTGGTTGCGGTACTCGTTCCCGTCTGTAAACAGTCTTCTGACGAAAAACCTGCTCATGTTATCAGTAATGCAGCTTCCTGAGGATCTCCTGGGAGCGGGCGTCAACGTCGCTGCCCGCCCCTGTAACGAGTATGCCCTTCAAACCACTGTTTGACCGGATGCCATACACGGTCGCCTCATCGGCAGGATCGGTGTTGCCCTCGTAGCGATACACCTCGACCACGTCGAATTCCTCGTGGCCGAACCTCCCCAGGTGGCAGGAAATACAATTCTGTTCCAGGTTAAAATCAACTGTATAGCCGCTTTCCCGCAACTGGTTAATGGCTTCGACTACGGTTTCATAATGATACGCGTTCCTTTCAGCTCCCATTTTTCCGGATTTTATGGTTTGCAAAATAACTTTTACTAAATAACGACTAAAAAACCGAAAAAGAAAATCGGTTTGCCCGCAGTTTTCCGGGGTGGAGAAGGGAAAAAACATTGCAACCTGTTTGCACCACTTTACCCTTACCTTTGTATCACCTG
>JBEBSO010000313.1:0-5027 GCA_040394275.1 Telluribacter sp. | reverse complement strand
GCAGCATTGCCTGACCAGAGCGCCGACGGTACTTTCCCGCGGCTGAGGAAGACCACCGTCCAGGCGGGGCCCGGCGGGTATACATTTTACGAGATAAACGGCCTCCCCGGTATAGCGGCCCGCCCGGGAGATGATGCCCGGTCGCTGGCGAGAGCGGGGAACACCAAAAGTCCCACGTTGCTGAAATACAATGATATGGTATCGGGTGACCGTGTTTTCCCGGGTGAGGTCTACTACCTGGCGCGCAAGAGCAAGCGGGCCGCCGTAGAGTTTCATACAGCGCGGGAAGGCGAGACGCTGCAGCGTATTTCCCAGGTTTACGGGATCCGCCTCCGGGACCTGATGAAGTACAACAGGATCCAGAACAGGAACCAGAAGCTGGAGAACGGCAGGGTGCTCTGGCTGCAGAAAAAGCGACCCAAAAGAACGCCGGTCGAAGTGAAGCGGGAACCGTTACCCGCGTCGCCGCCGCCATATACCCCCCCAGCGGCGCAGCCCGAACCGACCGTGGCCGCCCGGACAGATGAGGCGGCGGGGAACAATGCCGCAAACCAGAATAACATACCGCGCAATGCGGAGGAGCGGAAGAGGTATACGCCCAAAATGGCGGATAACCAGGTAGAGCCGGCCCCGGTAAAAACAGCGCCGCGCGCAGTTCAGGTAATCGAAGCGCCGGACAACGAC
Organism: Telluribacter sp.; assembly: GCA_040394275.1. Classification (GTDB taxonomy): domain Bacteria; phylum Bacteroidota; class Bacteroidia; order Cytophagales; family Spirosomataceae; genus JBEBSO01. Next base: position 4,343 of record JBEBSO010000313.1, on the reverse strand, counting down.
GCATCCGGCAGCGGCTTTCAGAATAGCAACCGTACCAACAGCCGGGTGGTGGTGGTCGATGGCAACAAACCTGCAGAGAGCAGGCAGCCGGAAGCCGGAACGGGCTACCGGCCGTCGACGCCGGCCGCTGCCCCCCCGGCGGCAGGCAGCGCCGGGGCAGGTGTCAGGTACCATACCGTCGAGCGGGGACAAACCTATTACAGCGTGTCGAGGCTATTCAACCTGTCTGTGGATGAGCTGCTGCAGCTGAACAGCCTGACGCGGGACGACAAGCTGGAGATCGGGCAGAGACTGATCGTATACAGGCCGGAAGGCGCTGCGGGTGGCGTTGCCCCGGCTACCGGGAGAACGGCGGCAACGGCTCCGGCTGTAGCACCGGCACCTTCCTCTGCGGGCCCTGCTCCGGCAGCTACGTCCCTTCACCGGGTGAGCAAGGGAGAGACCCTGTACAGCATTTCAAGAAAATATGGTATTTCGGTTCAGGAGCTGGCCGCGCTGAACAACCTGACGGTAAATGACCGGGTGGTAATCGGGCAGCAGATCATCGTAAGGGGAAGCGCCGGCGGGTCATCGGTATCTTCCGGGACCGCCGCCCCCGCGGGAAGAACCGTCACGCATACGGTCAAGCGGGGAGAGACGTTATTTAGTATCTCCAAAAAATACAATGTGACCACCAGGCAGATACAGGAGGCCAACAACCTCCGGGGAAGCGGGGTTCAGCTGGGGCAGCGGCTGCGTATTCCCAATCAGTAAAACGAAGATTCCGGCTATGATATTAATCGAAAACACGTGCATCAGCGATGATATTGCAGACCAGTTTTTTGTCTGCAACATCGAAAAATGCAAAGGGGCATGTTGCGTAGAAGGAGATTCGGGCGCCCCGCTCGACCGGGAGGAGCTGGAGATCCTGGAGCGCATTTACCCCGAGGTGGAGCCGTACCTCTCGGAGGAAGGCAAAAGGGCGATTGCGGAGCAGGGTACCTATACGACGGACATGGACGGCGATTTCGTCACGCCGATCATCGGGGGAAGGGAATGCGCTTATGCCTATTACGATGAAAAGAGCATATTGAAATGCGGGATCGAAGCGGCCTTCCTGGATGGAAAGATCAGCTATAAGAAGCCGATTTCCTGTCATTTATATCCCATACGGGTTACGAAGTACGAGCAGTTTCATGCGTTGAACTACGACAGGTGGAGCATTTGCAGCCCGGCCTGCTCCCTGGGAAAGGAGCTCGGCGTGCCGGTCTACAGGTTCCTGAAGGAGCCGCTGATCAGGGCCTACGGCGAGAGCTGGTACGCGGAGCTGGTCAGTGAAATAGAGGAAGCGGAGCTTGAGAATGGCAGGGACTGATTTCTTCTCCGATGTCTACCAGGTGGTGCGGCTGATACCAGGTGGAAGGGCTACTTCCTATGGTGCGATAGCGGCCTGCCTGGGGGCGCCCGGCAACGCCAGGATAGTGGGCTGGGCCATGGCCGGGTGCCCGGGTGACGTGCCTGCCCATCGCGTGGTAAACAGCAAGGGACAGCTGAGCGCAAAGGCCCGGTTCGGCCCGGGCAATGAAATGCAGCACCTGCTCGAAGCGGAAGGGGTGCAGGTGGTCAATGACCGCATCGCGGACTGGGGCCGGGTTTTCTGGGATCCCGCTGCCGAGCTCCTTTAAACCTGCCTGCACCGGGCTCAGGGCTGTAGCTCTGCTTCCCGGTAGCCGACTTCTACAAGGGAAAGTCCTTTTGCCGGTGCCTGGGCGCCGGCTTTTTTTCTGTCCTTCGACCCGATGATCTGCCCGAAGTCTTCTACAGTCAGCTTTTCCAGCCCGACTTCCAGTAAAGTGCCGACGATCGCCCTGACCATGCCGCGCAGAAAGCGGTTGGCCCGGATGTGAAAAACCAGGAGCTGCCCGGTATCGATCCATTCCGCCCGGGTGATGGTGCACAGGAAAGTCCTGACGTCCGTTTTGACTTTGCTGAAACATTCAAAATCCCGGTGAACCAGGAGCAGGGCCGCGGCCTCATTCATTCGCTCCACGTTGAGGCGTCGGGTAAACAGGTAGGCGGTATCGTGAAGAAACGGGTTTTTGCGCCGGGCGATCGAATATTCGTATTTGCGGTAATCCGCGACAAACCTCGAGTTGAGCCCATCGCGCACCCTGAAAATACGGTGCACGGCGATGTCCGGGGGCAAAAGCGAATTGATCCGGCGGGTAAGAAGGGGAAGGTCCGGCAGGTCATCCAGGTCGAAATGCGCATACTGCTGCCCGGCGTGCACACCCGTATCCGTCCGGCTGCTCCCGGTTATCTCCACTTTCCGCCGCAGGATGGTACTGATCGCTTCTTCCAGCACCTGCTGGACGGTCAGCGCATTGGGCTGACGCTGCCATCCGTTGTAATGGGTACCTTTGTAGCTTAACTCGATGAAAAAACGCATATATACGCGGGTAGATTGAACCGGACTGTATCACAAAAATATCCTATTTAGACGTAAGGTTTGCAATAAGTACGTTAACTTTGGTGCCTTGGTTGAAAAATCAATAAATTTTGCCGTCGATACCACGAAAATGAGCTGTAAGAAGGAGGCATGCAAACCGCGTGGGGAGGCGATGGCAAATTCCACAAATATATAAGAAACGAACATATGAAGCCGGAAGAAGGAAAAGAAGAAAAAGGCCTCAACTTTCTCGAAGAAATCATTGAGGAAGGCATCAGGGAAGGCAGGTTTGACGGGCGGGTGCTTACCCGTTTTCCTCCCGAGCCCAACGGGTACCTGCATATCGGGCATGCCAAATCGATCTGCCTCAATTTCGGGCTGGGAAAGAAATACAACGGAGCTACCAATCTTCGTTTTGACGATACCAATCCCGTCACAGAGGACAGGGAATATGTCGATTCTATTAAAAATGATATCCGGTGGCTGGGCTTCAGCTGGGCGAACGAATGTTATGCCTCTGACTATTTCGACCGGCTTTACAGCTTCGCGGTGACGCTGATCCGGAAAGGTCTTGCCTACGTCGATGATTCGACCGCCGAAGAAATTGCAGCGATGAAAGGGACGCCTGCCACGCCGGGGGTGGAAAGCGTGTACCGCTCGCGCAGCGTAGAGGAAAACCTGGCCTTGTTCGAGGGCATGAAAAACGGGGAATTCCCCGAAGGGAGCCGGGTGCTGAGGGCGAAGATAGACTTGTCCTCTCCCAATATGCACCTGCGTGATCCGCTGATCTACCGGATCAGGTATGCCACCCACCACCGGACGGGCAATAAGTGGTGTATTTACCCGATGTACGATTTTGCGCACGGACAGTCCGATTCCATCGAGGAAATCACGCATTCGATCTGTACCCTGGAATTCGTGCCCCATCGCCCGTTGTACGAATGGTTTATCGGGAAGCTGGAAATTTTCCCTTCCCGCCAGTACGAATTTGCCCGGCTCAGCCTGAACTACACCGTAACAAGCAAGCGCAAGCTGCTTCAGCTGGTTACGGAAAAATATGTATCCGGGTGGGACGACCCGCGTATGCCGACCATTTCGGGGATGCGCCGCCGCGGGTATACTGCCGCGGCCATCAGGGATTTTTGTGACCGGATAGGAGTGGCCAAACGGGACAATCTCATCGACATCGGCCTGTTGGAATTCTGCGTCAGGGAAGACCTGAACAGGATCGCTACCAGGCGCATGGTCGTGCTGGATCCGCTCAGGATGGTCATTACCAATTTCCCGGAGGGGAAAACCGAGATTTGTTTCGGTGAAAACAACCCGGAAGACCCGGCATCGGGTACCCGGGAGATCCCGTTTACCCGTGAAATATTCATCGAGCGGGAAGATTTCATGGAAAACCCGCCCAAAAAGTATTTCCGTCTTGCGCCGGGTAAAGTAGTGCGTTTGAAAAGCGCTTTTATCATCCGGTGCGACGAAGTCATAAAAGATGCCGGCGGGGAAGTGACGGCGCTGCATTGCAGCTATTATGAAAACAGCAAAAGCGGTGAGGACGTGTCGGGGATTGCAGCCAAAGGGACCCTGCACTGGGTTCCTGCAGAAAACAATGTTCCCGTGGAGGTCAGGCTGTATGACCGCCTGTTCCGTGTCGAGAATCCTTCGCTCGAAGACGGTGACTTCAAGGATTATATCAATCCCGGCTCGCTCCGTTCCATTACCGGGTATGCCGAGCCGTCGTTGAAAAATACGCAGCCCATGGATCATTTCCAGTTCCTGAGGCTCGGCTACTTCTGCACGGACCTGTCCAGCACAGGCGACCGGATCGTATTTAACCGGACCGTCGGCCTGAAGGACAGCTGGAGCAGGCAGGCCGACAAGTAGCTCCGGGCCGGGAAAGGTAAGGCCGACTTTT
>JBEBSO010000312.1:0-5030 GCA_040394275.1 Telluribacter sp. | reverse complement strand
ACAAGCTGCTGGTGACGGAACTGAAAAATGAACAAAAACAACGATAGCGCTTTTTTTGATCAGTTGCTCGGGAAATCCGAATCCATAGACATCCGCAGGCTGCTGAAAGCCCTGCTGAGCCGGTGGCATTGGATTGTGCTTTCGCTGCTGATCTCGGCCGTCGCCTGTTTTCTGTACCTGAAGTTCGTGAAGCCGGAGTACGTCATCTCGGTACAGCTGAAATATCCCGGCCGCCAGTCCGAGCTGGAGGACCTGAGCAGCAGCCGCACCACATTCATCTTCAATTCGGCCTCCAACGATTATATTACCGAAAAATACAACATCAGGTCGCAGCAGGTCGTAGAAAGCGCGCTGCTCAAAATGAACAACCCGTTCACTTTTCACCGCATCAAGGATTTTCGCGAAATAGACCTGTATCCCTATCTTCCCCTCAACCTGGAAGTGCTTCACTTCGAGCCGGCAGGTTATGGCCACGGGAAATTTATCCTTGACGAAGACCTGTCGCTTCAGTATGTCGCCGGGCAGGACATCGTCCCGCTTGCACTCAAGACGGGCGCGGTGATATCCGTTCCCGGCCTGGTTTTCCGGGTGGTGTCCGTCAATACGGCAAAGGGCTTTCACTATGAGTTTTTTTACAATGATCCGGCTGCGCTGGCCAACAGGCTGACAGGTTATATCCGCATAGAGGAGGAAGAGGAGAACATGCCGGTGCTGGAAGTTTCATTCCGCAACCACAACGCGGCCTATTGCAGCGCTTTCCTGGGGAAGCTCCTGGAGGCCTACCAGGAATATGACCTGGGGCAGAAGCAGAAATCCACGGACATGACGATCCGCTTTATAGAGGAGCAGGTGGCAATTTTTTCCGATTCGCTGAAGGCCGCCGCCAGGGATCTCGAGCTGTTCAAGCAGCGGAACCAGGTAATCGATGTATCGAGCTCGGCGGCCGAAATCGCGTCCACGCTGAGGGAATTTGAGCAGGAAAAGCACGAGCTGAAAATCCGGAGGGAATTTATCACACTCCTGGAAAATACCGTCGGCAGGTCGTTTGAAACCGTAAACTACCTGTCTGTCGGCCTGGACGGCACCACGGACAACGTGCTGGTCGGCCTCCTGGAGCGGTTCAATGAGCTGATTTCGAAAAGGAAGGAGGCCATGCTCAAATACAGCGCCCAGGCGCCGGCCGTCCGGGTGATGGACGAGGAGCTGAACAAATACCGCAGCCAGATTTATGACAACCTTTCGCTTCAGAAGAAGAAAAACGACGGGGCAATGGAAATCATGGAGGAAAACATCGCCAGGCTGAAAAGGCGCTTTAACCAGATTCCGGGTCTTGAAAAAAATTACCTGTACCTGCAAAGCAACTTCGACATCAACAAAAACATTCACTCCCTGCTGCTGAATAAAAAAATAGAGTCCTCTATCCTGAGGGCGGGTATCCTGCCTTCGTTCGTAGTGATCACGAAGCCGGACCTGGACAAGGTATCGCCCAAAAAGCCCCAGGTTCTTATCCTGTTTACTTTCTGCGGCCTGGTGGCGGGTATCCTGTTCGTGGCATGTCTCCGGTACCTCAATTCCAGGTTTACAGCCATCGGGCAGGTGGCTGCTCATGAGCGCGTATCGCTGGCAGGTATCGTGCAGCATTTTCCTGCAAAACTGACCCGGACCGGGAAGGACATTGCCACGCTGATGGCCGACCGTACGGTATTCACCGAATCGATGAGCGCCCTGCGCAACAGGCTTAGCTTTGCACCCCGGCCTGACGGGGCTGCCGGCGGCGCCAGGTACATTGTGGTCACTTCCGACAAGTCAGGGGAGGGCAAATCCTTCATTACGCTGAACCTGGCGCTGTCTTTCACCAAGATCGGGAAAAAGGTGCTCGTCATCGGCGCGGACCTGCGAAAATCCAGGCTTCACGTCTTTTTTGACCACGACAACAAAACCGGCCTCAGCAGCTACCTGCTCGGCAGGGAGAAAGACCCGGGCGCCCTGTTGCAGCATTCCCGTATAGAAGGGCTGGATTTGATCCCGGCCGGCCCGGAGCCGTTCAACCCGGGCGAACTGCTTCAGAAGCCGGAGTTTAAGGAGCTGACGGACAGCTACCGCGATGCCTACGACTACATTATCCTGGATACGGCTCCCGTGGGGCTGGTGGCGGACGCCATTCCGCTTTTTCCGCAAGCCGATCACCTGATTTTTATCATACGCTGGCTATACTCCGATAAGGATGCGTACCTTGTGCCCGGCAGGCTGGCGGACGAGTACGGCGTGGGGCACGTCATGGCAGTGGTCAATGATTTTTACCCGGATGAGCTGCACAACAACCTGGTGAGCGGCCCGGGAAAAAGCTACGGCACCTACGGCTACGGGATGCGGGCAAAGGACGGAAGCTATTACACGGCGGAGAGAAAGACGCTCTGGCAGCGGATACGAAGAATTTTTACTAAACGGGGATAGAACAAGCATGATCCTGAGGACAGAGAATTTAATTAAAAAATACGGTTCGAGACTTGTCAACAATGAAGTAAGCTACCAGGTGGAGCAGGGGGAAATCGTGGGGCTGCTCGGGCCGAACGGCGCCGGCAAAACCACCTCCTTTTACATGGCGGTCGGCCTGGTAAAGCCCAACAGCGGTCACGTGTATCTCGATGACCTCGAAATCACCAGGCTGCCCATGTACAAGCGTGCGCGGCTGGGCCTGGGGTACCTTTCGCAGGAAGCCTCCGTATTCAGGCAGCTCACGGTGGAGGAAAATATCAAGGCGGTGCTCGAAATGAGCAAGCTGTCGCATTCAGAGCAGAAGCAGAAAGTAGAGGAGCTGATCGATGAATTCAGCCTGCATCACGTAAGGAAAAGCAAGGGGATGGTATTGTCGGGGGGAGAGCGGCGGCGGACCGAAATAGCCAGGGCTTTGGCGGTCAACCCGAAATTTATCCTGCTGGATGAGCCCTTTGCGGGGGTTGACCCGATCGCGGTAGAGGACATACAGGGGATCGTTTCCAGGCTCAAGCACAAAAACATCGGCATCCTGATTACGGATCACAACGTGAACGAAACCTTATCGATTACCGATCGTGCTTACCTGCTTTTTGAGGGAAAAATCCTCCGGCAGGGAACTGCGGAGGAGCTCGCGGCGGACGAGATCGTGAGAAAGCTGTACCTCGGCCAGAATTTCGAGCTGAAACGAAAAATATAAGGCTTCGCTTAGCCTTTCTTGGGACATTTTTTGCAGCGCTTCCCTTTCTTTTTGTAGGCTTTGCAGCATTTTTTCATCACACAGCACTCGTTCCAGGCCAGGGAGCAATACCAGCCGGCGGTGATGCTGTCCTGAATCGTTTCTTCTCCGGTCTCCATGCCGCTCATCATTTTTATCAGGTATATTTTGTGCTCAGACTGCAAATATAAGTTTATTTGGAATTATTTCAGTTAAGAAAAAAATAACATGCCCTCTCCCCAAGCATTTTTTGAAGCCCGGCTGGAAGATGCCCGTATACAGGCCCTAGCTGCGCAGCGCCGTTTCGATGTGCTGGCCCTGTTCAGGCTGGCGGCGTTTGTGCTGGCCGCAGGCGCCTGCTGGTGGTGGATCCGGTCCGGCGTGCAGGTATGGGGCTTCGCGGGACTGGGTGCGTTCATGGCTTTTCTCATCCTGGTCCGGGCCCAGCAGCGGGCCAGGAGAACCCGTGACTTTCACCGGAACCGCGAGCTGATCAACCAGGATGAGCTGGGAAGGCTCTCCTTCCACTTTAGCCGGGAAGACGAGGGCCGCCATTTTACCGATGTGGCCCATCCGTACGCGGGAGACCTGGATATACTCGGGAAGCATTCGCTCTATCGCCTGCTCAACCGGACCCGTACGGCAGAGGGAAGCCGGAAGCTGGCCGGGTGGCTGCTGTCCCCGGCAGACCCGGACGAGATCCTCGCCAGGCAGGAGACGGTGGCGGAGCTGAAAAAGCATGCGGAGTGGCTCGAGCATTGGCAGGCCACGGCGCTTCTGCACAAATATTCGGAACACCAGGTGGGATCGCTGTACGATTGGGTGAAGGAACCCGTAGACCCGCATCTGAAAAGGTTACTGCCGTTGAGATGGATGGCTGTGGTCACCATTTCCCTGGGCGTGCTCTGGATTTCGGGCCATTTGCCTGCATGGCCTTTCTGGGCGGGAATTCTTTTGCACGGTTTGGTACTCCGGGTATTCAACAGCTATTTGCGCCGCCTGTCGGACCAGACCTACAGGCTCGGGAAGACGCTGGCGGCCTATGCCGAATTATTTTCGTTACTCGAGGAAAGCCCGTTCGCCTCCCGCTGGTGGAAGGGCAGGCGTACCGGCGGAGAAACGAAGCCTTCCCGGGCCATGTCCGGGCTGAGCCGCCTGTTTAACCGGATCGATTACCGCAATAATGTGTATTTTGTGCTCGTGGCAGGCTTGCCTGGATTGTGGGATCTTTTTTGTATCCATTCCCTGGACAGGTGGAAGCAGCGGTACGCCCCGGTATTTGCCGATTGGATGGAAGCGCTTGCGGAAGTGGAAGCGATACAGAGTATGGCCGGCTTCGCCTTCGCGCATCCGGAATACGTGTTTCCGCAGATCGCCTGGGAAACCAGGATACTGGTCGAGGCGAAAAGTGTGGGACATCCGCTGATCCCGTATGACAAGCGGGTGACGAACGACTTCGCTTTGTCGGGAGACGGGCAAACGGTGCTGGTCACCGGGTCGAACATGTCCGGGAAAAGTACTTTCCTGCGGACCATCGGCATCAACCTGGTATTGGCGCAGCTGGGGGGCGTAGTGAGCGCCGGCTCCTTTGTCTGCGCTCCCTGCCGGGTATTTACCAGCATGCGCACGCAGGATTCCCTGGAGGAGAATACTTCGTCCTTCTATGCGGAGCTGAAACGGCTGAAGCAGCTGCTGGAGCTCTCGTCAAGGGAAAAGGGGGCGCCTGAATTTTACCTGCTGGACGAAATCCTGAAAGGCACCAATTCGAAAGACCGGCACAGGGGGGCCGAAGCCATGATCAGGCAGCTGCACCCGATGC
>JBEBSO010000311.1:0-5045 GCA_040394275.1 Telluribacter sp. | reverse complement strand
CGACTTGTCCATACAGGCTTCGCAGCAGGCCGTCGGCCTGAATGAAAAAGCGGCAGGGCTCCCGTCGCTGTTCCTGGGCGGCAATACGGGTTTCCAGGGATATGGCTATTCTTTCGCCCACCAGGCCTACTTCGTCGTGCAGCTCGGTCTGCAATGGAATATTTTCAAAGGTTTTGAAAGAAAAAGCAAGATCAGCCAGGCCCGTATACAAACCGACCTGCTGGAGGCGCAGAAGTCCGAGCTGGAAAACCAGATCGCCCTGCAGGTCACCCAGGCCGTCCATGAACTGGAGGCTGCCAGGCAGACCGTCCTTACCGGTATGGCCGGTGTCGGTAAAGCCGGACAATATTTTAAACTGACAGACAGCCGGTACCGCAACAACCAGGTGCTGCTGGTGGAATACCTCAAAGCGCACAATGACCTGCTCACGGCGCGGATACAGCTTTCCATAGCAAAGTATGACGTGCTGGCCAAACAATCGGCGCTCAACAAAATCATCGCGCTCCCCTAGTTTTTAATCTCCGACAATATAAAGAAATGAAAACGGTCCCCATGATGAAACCTGTGTTAATACTCCCGCTGATGCTCGCGACAGCGATATTTTTTTCCTGCGGGGAAAAGAAAGTTACGCAAAGCGCAGCCAATGACGAGGTACGGATACCGGTCACGCTGACCGGGGTAGACAGTACCGACAGGGCAGAGCCCGTTTTTGCAGCCGGCACGGTCGCCTCCCTGCAAGAAGCGCGGCTTTCCTTCAAAACCGGGGGAATCATCGGGAAAATATATGTCAGGGAAGGACAGCAGGTAAGAAAGGGACAGCTGCTCGCCATCCTCGACCTGACGGAAATTAACGCGCAGGTCGCCCAGGCCAGGGTATCGCACGAAAAAGCGGAGCGGGACATGAACCGGCTCCGCAGCATGCTGGACGATACCGCCGCTACACTGGAACAATTTCAGAATGCCGCGACGGGCTTTGACGTCGCGCGGCAAAACCTCAGCATGGCCGAATTTAACCTCTCTCATTCGCGGATCCTGTCGCCCGTCGACGGCGCCTACACCCGAATGTTTATCACCGAGGGAGTGGTAACCGGCCCCGGATGGGTGTTACTGGTCGTCAGCTCGGGCAGAAAAAGCGACTGGGTCGTCCGGGTCGGCGTCTCGGACCGGGATTGGGGACGGCTGGCCAAAGGAGATAAAGCCCTGCTGACGCTGGATGCCTACCCCGGGCAGTCATTCAGCGGCCGGGTTTCCGAAATTGCCCAGTCTGCCGATGCCGCCACGAGACTTTATGAAGTCGAAATCAGGCTCGATCCTACGGAAAAACGGCTGGCCAGCGGTCTTTTCGCAAAAGCAGAACTGTTTCCGGCCGTCTCGGGCAAATACAGGGTGATCCCGGTAGAAGCCCTCATCGAAGGCCATGGCAAAGAAGGCTTCGTTTTTGTCAGCGGGAACGGGATCGCCCGTAAAATCCCGGTTACCATTGGCTACCTGGACGGCAAAAATGTGCTCATTACCGGCGGGCTCGACAGCATCACGACCGTCATCACTTCCGGAAGCGCCTTCCTTACCGACAGCGCGCAGATTCAAATAGAAGGCTCCAACGACAAACGCCCCTGAACATGCATCTTTCTGAGTTTTCGGTAAAAAACTGGCAGTTTATGCTGGTCATCTTCATTGGCGTGGTGTTTCTCGGCCTCAATTCTCTTTTCAATATGCCGAGAGGCGAGGACCCGGAATTTTTTGCCCCGACCTTCGCGGTGATTTACGTGTACCCGGGTACAGATGCGCCCAACATGGAGAAACTGATCGTCGACAAGGTGGAAAAGCGGTTTAACGCACTGGACAACGTACAGAATTTAAGGGCCGGCATTGACGACGGGCTGGCCGTCATTACCATCGAATACGACTATAAGGAAGACCCCGACGAAAAATACCAGGAAATCGTGCGGGAGGTCGGAGCGCTGCAGACCGAGCTTCCCGCGGATATCTTCAGAACGGAAATCAAGCGGTTTTCTCCTACCGATGTCAACATAGTACAGATTGCCCTGCAATCCGAATCTGCCACCTATAAAGAGCTGGGCACCTACGCCGAAAAGCTCAAAGACGAGCTGGCCAAGATAAAAAGCCTGAAATCGGTCGAAGACTGGGGCTACCCGGCCGGGATTGTCCGGGTCTCGCTTCATTTGGAAAGAATGGCGGTGGAAAAGATCCCGGTCCAGCGGGTTATCCAGGCCCTGCAATCGGAAAACCTTACGATTCCCGCCGGAAGCATCCAGGCAGGTACACGGAAATTTAACGTCAGGACATCAAGCGAATATGCCGACCTGTCGGAGATCCGGAATACGATCGTTGCCTCGGACGGGCAGCGCATCACGTATCTGTCAGACATCGCAACCGTTGATTTCGGCTACGAGGACGAGTCCCATATCACCCGTCTCAACGGGCACCGGTGCGCACTGGTAACGGCCGCGCAAAAGGAAGGGCAAAACATCGAACAGGTCGGCCAGGCCCTAAACGAAGTAACGACCCGGTTTGCCTCTACCCTTCCCTCCCACATCCGCCTCGTCAAAAACTTCGACCAGGCCGAAAGCGTCAGCAAAAGACTCGGAAGGTTTGCAACCGACTTCGGGATCGCGATTTTCCTGGTATCGCTTACGCTGCTTCCCCTGGGCTTCAGGGCGGCGCTCGTGGTCATGATCTCCATCCCGCTGTCCCTGGCCATGGGACTGGCAGCCATTGACTATCTCGGGTTCAGCATCAACCAGCTCAGCATCGTCGGGCTGATCGTCGCACTGGGTATCCTGGTGGACGATTCCATAGTGGTCGTAGAAAACATCGAGCGATGGATGCGTAACGGCTTCAGTAAAAAAGAGGCTGCCGTCAAGGCGACCAAACAGATTACCCTGGCCGTCATCGGCTGTACGGTTACACTGGTGCTGGCTTTTCTTCCGCTCAATTTTATGCCAGAAGCCTCGGGCGACTTTATCAGGAGCCTCCCGGTAGCCGTTACCATGACCATCCTGGCCTCTATGATCGTCTCGCTTACGATCGTACCGTTCCTGAGCAGCAGGTTGCTGAAAAGCGAGCACCATCCCGAGGGGAATATATTTCTCCGGGCCCTGAAAAAACTGATCAGCGGCTCCTACAGCAAGGCGCTGCACAAGGCGCTTCGCTATCCAAAATCTACCCTGCTGATTGCGTCTGCGCTGTTTGGCCTGTCTCTGCTCATCCCCGGGATCATCGGCTTTTCACTCTTCCCCAAGTCGGAAAAACCGATGTTTATGGTCACCATGGAACCCCCGGACGGTATGGCGCTGAGTGAAACCGACCGGATGAGTAGGCTTGTGGAAGCAGAGCTGAAAATGATTCCCGAGATCAGGTTTGTCACGGCCAACGTAGGCATGGGTAATCCCCGTATCTATTACAATGTGATCCAGAAAGCGGAGGCCACCAACTATGCCGAGTTTCTTGTCCAGCTCAACGACATGCCCCCGGTGCAGAAAAACCTGATCATAGACCGGCTTCGTGAACGACTGTCGGTGGTTCCCAATGCGAAGGTAGAGGTGAAAGATTTTGAGCAGGGCCCGAACACGGAAGCGCCGGTCGCCATCCGCATTTTCGGGGAAGACCTGAACAAGCTTCAGCAGGTCGCAGCAGACATCGAACAACACCTGAAGAATACACCCGGCACCATTTACGTCAACAACCCCCTCACGAACCGGAAAACGGATCTCCGGGTAAAAATCAACAAGGAAAAAGCGGGTATGCTCGGAATCCCGGTGTCCGAGATAAACCGGACGCTCCGCCTGGCCGTGGCAGGGATCGGTATCGGTACTTTCCAGGATGAAAAAGGCGACGACTACACCATCAGCGTTTCGTTGCCCAAAGGCAAACATCCCGGGCAGGAAGTACTGAACAAGCTATACGTAAATACGCTTGCCGGCAATGCGGTACCGCTCAGCCAGGTTGCTGAGCTCGGTTTTGAGAGTGCTGCCAACCAGATACGGCATTACGACAAAGAGAGATATGTAACCGTAACCGCGCACGTCAGGAGCCATTTCCTGGTCGACAACGTATACCGGGAGATCATCGAAAAAATCAACCGGTACGATTTCCCTGACGGCTTCAGCTACCAGGCGGCAGGGGAGCTGGAAGCCCGCCAGAAGTCTTTTTCCGGCCTCGGCACGGTGATCCTGATTACAGCGTTCGGCTTCCTCGGTGTGCTTATCCTGGAATTCGGCAGCTTCAAGAGCTCCCTGATCGTCCTTTCTGTGATCCCGCTGGGGATTATCGGTGCGTTTTCGGCCCTCTGGATCGTCGGCTACCCGCTTTCATTTGTAGCTGTTATCGGGCTGATTGCCCTGGTAGGGATCGAAGTAAAAAACTCCATACTCCTGGTCGATTTTACCAACCACCTCAGGAAGGAAGGAATGCCGCTGACTGAAGCGATCGAGCATGCAGGAGAAATCAGGTTTGTCCCGATTGTGCTTACTTCACTCACCGCCATCGGCGGGCTGATCCCGCTGGCTGTAGAAGGCAACCCGCTGTACTCTCCGCTGGCCTGGGTGCTCATCGGGGGGCTGATCAGCTCTACGCTGCTTTCGCGTATTGTCACGCCGGTGCTGTACAAGCTGCTGCCTCCGAAAGTATAGGCCGGGTCTTCAGCCGGTATCAGTCCTGTCTTTTGAGGAGAAAAACCTGGAGATAAGACGAGGTCCCGCTCCTTACAAAACGGTTATAGCCCAGCATGCGGCCGTCGTGCGACCATACCACCCCGCTGACAGGTTTGGTTTCGTCAGGCGTCCGGGGGGTTACCCGCTGATAATCCCCGGTGGCCAGATCGGTAATAAATATGCTGTTGTCGGCGATATAGGCCAGCTGTGTGCCGTCGGGGCTGAAATTGAACGGCCCCTGGACGCTATGAGGCTGCCGGGTGAGCCGGGTCACCTCTCCACCCGACGGAGCTACTCCGAAAACCTGGATCAGGCCCTGTGCATCTGCTGCGAGAAACCCGATCTGCGTGCCGTCCTTTTTGGTGCGCAGCC
>JBEBSO010000310.1:0-5059 GCA_040394275.1 Telluribacter sp. | reverse complement strand
GCGGCTGACCGTGCCGGACAACATTCGCTACTATTTGCTGAAGTCACTGAAAATCAGGATACTTCACCTGATAAAACGAGGGGAGCGCCCGCACTACTCACTCACACAGGGCGACTTTGACGAGCTGTGGGCCGAGCCGTCTTCCGAAGACGTGATGGCCCGCAACGAGGAAATCCTCAGCAGGCAGGAACTGGTCAGGAAGATGATCGCCATGCTTCCGCCCCGGCAGCAGGAGGCGATCCGGCTCCGGTTTGTGGAGAACCTGGACTATGCGCAGATCGGGGACATCCTGTCGGTCAACCGGCAGTCGGCCCGTAATCTCGTGTTCCGTGCCATGGAAAAATTACGGGAGTGGCTCGTCTGACCACATTTTGTTCCGGGTATTCACAAATTTTCTAATATTTTCTTTTGCAGGTGAGTACATCAGCCGACGTGATGTCATCTACAGGGAAACAACAGCCTGTATTGTGGACAATCGCTACCTGCATTTTACAACGATCGATTTTGCCATCGACGAACATTTCCTGCAACACCATCTCCATCCTACCGACCAGTCGGTCGCGGTATGGGAGAGCTGGCTGCGGGAGCATCCGCATAAGCGGGGAGAATGGGAGGAGGCGGGAAGGCTGCTGGAAGCCGTAGCGCTGGGGCTTAGCGAATACGCCCGCGCGTTTCTGTCGGAGGAAGCGGAAGCGGATCTGCTGGCCAGGATCCTCGATACGAACAGGGCGCTGGACCATGCTTCCGCGGGTGGGCAGGCATGGTGGAACAAACCCCGGGTCAGGACCGCCGCTGCTGCCGCCGTTGTGCTGGCCCTGCTGTTCGGGACCGGCATTCTTTATACGGAATGGAAAGCCGGCGCCACTTTATACAGCCAGCGTACGGCCGTGCTCGGCCCGGGTATGACGGAGCATACCAATACTGCGGAAGAAGACCGGGTCTGCTACCTTCCGGACAGCACGGAGGTGATCCTGTCGCCCCGCAGCAGGATCAGCTGTGCGGCGGACAACTCCGGGGAGAGCAGGGTCGTGTTCCTTTCGGGCAGGGCAACCTTTGATGTACGGAAAGATCCGCAGCGTCCTTTTTATGTATATGCCAACGAGATCGTCACCAAGGTGCTGGGAACCCGGTTTGAGGTAAGCGCTTTCGACGAAGACCCCGAAGTGCGGGTGAAGGTGAGAAGCGGACAGGTATCCGTGTACAGGAGCCCGGTGACCGGGGAGTCCGGGTCCGGCCTCAATGCCGAAAAAAAAGGCGTGCTGCTGTCGCCTAACCAGCAGGTGGTTTTCAGGAGGTACACCGAGCAGTTCGAAAAAGTGCTGGTCGGCAATCCCGCGCTGCTGCCCGCTCATGAAAAGCAGCAGTTTGTATACGAGGAAACCCCCGTGGTCCGGGTATTTGAGGACATTGAAAAAGCCTACGGCGTAGAGATCGTCAAAAATGCGGAAGTCCTGAAGAACTGCGGGCTGACGGCCAACCTGACGGACGAGTCGCTGGAGCAGAAGCTATCTGTTATATGCAGATCTATCGGCGCCACCTGTGAGATCCTGGATGCGAGGATTATTATCAATTCCAAAGGTTGCCATCCTGACTAAGCACAATGAAACCTTTAACCCCTGAACGCCTTATGGAAAAATAAGTACAGATTTCAAATCCGAAAAACAAAGCCAACGGTGCTTGCTCCACCGTCGGCCCGTTACCCCTTCTGATACAGTCCGCCGGGACTGAAGGGGGAATGTTTTGCCCGAATTTTTATCACTACGAACAAAACGATTCAAAAGTATGAAACAAGCAAGAATTTTACTATTCCGGTGCATGAAAATATCATTGGTACAAATGGCGCTCATTTCGGTATTCGTGGGTGTTTCCTGGGCGAATGACCTGTCTGCGCAGGAGCTCCTGAACCACAGGCTTTCCCTTTCCATGAAGGAAAAGAAGGTGAAGTCCGTACTGAGGGAAATTGAAAAAGCAACGGATGTACGGTTTTCGTATAGCCCCCAGGTTATCCAGTCGGGTCGCCTGGTCTCCATTGCCGTCAGGGACGCTACCCTCGGTGAAGTCCTCGACCGTTTGCTGAAGCCGCTGATGATCAGGTACGACGTATCCGGAAAGCAGATTATCCTGAGCCAGCCCCCGCAGCCGGCACCCGGGAATGAAAACGGCGGGGCTTCTTCCCGTGCGGAACCCGCAGACCGGACACTGCGGGGAAAAGTGACGGATGAAAAAGGGGAAGGGCTGCCCGGCGTAAGCGTGCTCCTGAAAAATACCCGGCAGGGGACCGTCACCGATGCCGCAGGGGAGTTCAGCCTCGGTGTTCCCGACAGCAATGCCGTGCTGGTATTCAGCTATGTCGGCTATGCCGGTATGGAGCAGGCGGTGGGCGGCCGGACTTTCCTGGAGATCGTCCTCCGGGAAGACCGCAAGACCCTGGAGGAAGTGGTGGTAATGGGGTACGGGGAACAAAAGAAGGCGACGGTGACCGGGGCGATCAGCACCCTGAACGGGAAGGCCCTGGTGGCATCGCCTTCGACGAACTTCGCCGGCTCCCTGTCCGGGCGGCTGCCGGGACTCATGGTGGTGTCGTCATCGGGCGAGCCCGGAAGAGACAACGCCCTGCTCCGGATCAGGGGCGCCAATACGCTGGGAGACAATTCCCCGCTGGTTGTGGTGGACGGCATCCAGAACCGTGACCTGTTCAGGCTCAATCCTGCCGACATAGAGACGATAACGGTGCTGAAGGATGCCTCTGCGGCGATATACGGAGCCCAGGCGGCCAACGGGGTCATCCTGATCACTACCAAACGGGGCAGCTCGGGTAAGCCGGAGCTGACGGTCAACTTCAACCAGGGGATCAGCAAGCCGACCGTCATACCGAAGATGGCCGACGCCGCTACATACGCCACCATGATCAATGAAATCGACGCCTACCGCAACAATGCGCCGACGTATACCGCGGAAGATATCGAAAAATACCGGGATGGCAGCGACCCGTTCCTCTACCCCGATACGGATTGGTTCCGGGAGGTGTTCAAGCCTTCGTCCCTGCAGAGCCAGACCAATGTCTCGCTCAAGGGAGGCACCGAAACGATGCGGTATTTTGTTTCTGCCGGGTATACGGCCCAGGACGGGATCTATCGCAACAGCGCCACCAGGTATACGCAGGGTGACATCCGCAGCAACCTGGATGCGACGGTATCGCGCCACATCCACCTCAGCCTGGACATGGTCGGGCGGCAGGAAAACAGGGATTTTCCCGTCTATTCGACCAACCAGATTTTCTCGAGCATCATTAACGGCGGAAGCGGGAGCGGGGGAAGGCCGACGGAGCTCGCCTGGTTTCCCGGCGGCAAGCCGAGCTCGGGCTTTATCAACGGGCTCAACCCGGTGGTGATGGGTACGCAGGTTCCCGGGTACGACAAGGGAAAGAATTACAGCTTCCTGTCCAACGCCCGGCTGGTGGTCAATATACCGGGAGTAAAGGGATTGAGCGTGACGGCCAACGCTTCCGTCGATAAGGGAGTGTATTACCAGAAAAAATGGATAAAACCCTTTACGCTCTACAGCTGGGACAAAAAGACACGGGATCAGCACGGAGACCCCGTGACCGTCCCGGGGAAATTCGGCCCTTCCCCGGATCCGCAGCTTACGCAAAGCACGAGCGAAACGCAAAGGGTCCTGCTCAACGGCCTGCTGAATTACGACCTCAGCTTCGGGTCTTATCACAACCTGAAGCTCATGGCCGGCACCGAGCGGATTGTGGGCAACTCCATGAACTTCTTTGCTTTCCGGCGCGGGTTTATCTCTACGGCCATCGATGAGCTTTTTGCCGGGTCGGAACAGCAGCGCAACAACGGCGGCACGTCTTCCTATGCGCCGCGGCTGAACTATTTCGGACGGGTCAACTATGATTTCAGCCAGAAATACATGGCAGAGTTCGTCTGGCGGTACGACGGTTCCTATATTTTCCCGAAAAAAGGGCGCTTCGGCTTTTTCCCGGGCGTGTCGGCCGGGTGGAAAGTGTCGGAAGAAAACTTCTGGAAAGACAACATCGGCTGGGTATCCGACCTGAAGCTCCGGGGATCCTGGGGGAAAACCGGCAACGACCGTATCGCGGCGTTCCAATACCTGTCGAGCTACGGGTTTAACGCCAATCCCTACGTATTCAACGAGGACCAGGAGGTAAAGGCGCTGTACGAGCTCCGGATCGCCAACCCGGACATTACCTGGGAAGTAGCTACCCAGGCCAATGCCGGACTGGACATGAGGCTGTTCAGAAACAAGATCTCTCTCACCCTGGAGTATTTTTCCAACCTGAGGTCCAACATTCTCTGGTACCGGAATGCATCCGTTCCGGCTTCCTCCGGTCTTTCTCTCCCGGTCGAAAACATCGGCAAGGTCAGGAACCGCGGATTTGAATTCCTCGTGTCCTTCCAGGATAAAATAAATGATTTCTTCTACAGCGTGTCCGTCAACGGATCCTCCGCCAGGAACAAAATCGAATTCTGGGACGAGACGCCGGGCGTACCCGAATACCAGCGGTCTACCGGGCGGCCGATGAATACCAGTCTCTACTACAACGCCATCGGCATTTTCAAAGACCAGGCAGCCGTGGATAACTACCCGCACTGGGCGGGAGCCAGGCCGGGGGACATTATTTTTGAGGATGTGAACAAAGACGGGAACATCGACGGTCTCGACCGGATCCGGTACAAAAAGAATGCCCTGCCCACTTTTACGGGCGGCATCAGCGCCGATCTGGAGTACCGTAACTTTTACGCGTCCTTTTTGTGGCAGGCTTCCACGGGAGCTGTGCTGCCTGCCAACCTCGGCTCGGGTAAAATCGGTAATTTTCTCGCGGAAGATGCCAAGGGGCGCTGGACTCCCGATAACATCAATGCTTCCAGGCCCCGGACCTGGGACGCCAACGGGGAATACTGGTCTACGGATGTTAACAATACCTACTGGCTGATCAACAACGACTACCTGCGCCTGAAAAACTTCCAGCTGGGATACAACGTGCCTGCCGCGGTATCGGGCCGGCTCGGCATGAGCCTGCTGA
>JBEBSO010000309.1:0-5062 GCA_040394275.1 Telluribacter sp. | reverse complement strand
CCCCGAGCCGCAGCGCGGCACCGTGTCCAAGCTCCTGCAGGAGGCCGACCGGCTGCAGGCTTCCCTGTTTTTCTCACCGGGCCGCCGCCTGGCCTTCACCGCCGGACCTGCATTCGTGCTGATGCCTGCCCGGGGCGCGGACCACGAGGCAAGGTTCAACCGGCTGTCGGCGCAGGCCCTGTACAGGTTTGAGCCGGCAGGCTATCGTGCCTGGATCGGGTGGCAGGGAGGTTTTCGCATTTCTCTTTAGAAGTCCGCACCAAACCCGCATTTTTTTTGTTGTCAGAGCGTATCCGCACCGGTAGCTGCCTCTGGCGGCACGGACGGTGTTTGCTGCTTTTTTATTCGTATCAATGAACAATATCCAAGAGAAGCAGGGCCGGCTGATCCAGGCGCCTGCAGCCGGGCAGACGGCATTTTCCGTGCTGGCTGCGCTGAGTTTTACACACCTGCTGAATGACACGCTGCAGTCGCTGGTTCCCTCCATGTACCCTTTATTGAAGGACTCTTTCGGGCTGACCTTCGGCCAGATCGGGCTGATTACCCTTGTGTCCCAGGTGAGCGCTTCGGTGCTGCAGCCTGCGGTCGGCTTCTATACCGACAAGCGGCCCCAGCGCTATGCGCTGGCAATCGGGATGTTCTTTACGATGACGGGGCTGATCCTGCTGGCCACTACCTCGCATTTCGGGATTCTGCTGCTTTCTGTCGGCCTGATGGGAACGGGGTCAGCGGTTTTTCACCCGGAAGCATCGCGCCTGGCGAGAATGGCCTCCGGGGGCAGGTATGGTATGGCACAGTCATTTTTCCAGGTCGGTGGGAATGCCGGCACTTCTTTGGGGCCGTTGCTGGCTGCGATGGTCATTATTCCTTACGGCAGGGGACAGACGGCCTGGTTTGCGCTCATTGCGCTGCTGGCCATTGTGATTTTTATCAGGCTGGGCAACTGGTACGGTCGCAACATGGGGAACGTGCTCCGGAAACCGGCCGGCAGAAGCGGGGATACGGTGCTTTCCCGCCGGACGATCGGCATTTCGATCGGCATCCTGCTGCTGCTCATTTTCTCCAAGTACATTTATATGGCCAGCCTGACCAACTATTTTACTTTTTACCTGATCAGCAAGTTCGGAGTGTCCATTCAGAACTCCCAGCTGTACCTGTTTGCCTTCCTGTTTGCCGTTGCGGCCGGTACTTATTTCGGCGGCCCGCTGGGGGACCGCATCGGGCGCAAGTACGTAATCTGGGTTTCCATACTGGGCGCAGCTCCTTTCGCATTGATCCTGCCGTATGCCAACCTGTTATGGACTTCTGTCCTGAGCTGCGTCATCGGGTTCGTGATTTCCTCCGCCTTTTCCGCCATCCTTGTCTATGCGCAGGAGCTTGTGCCCGGTAAAGTAGGCATGATCGCCGGTTTATTTTTCGGTTTTGCCTTCGGTATAGCGGGGATTGCCTCGGCAGTCCTTGGTTTTGTGGCCGACCGGACGGGCATTGAATTTATTTTTACTATTTGTTCCTATCTCCCGCTTTTGGGCCTGTTTACCGGGTTTTTGCCGGATACGGAGAAAAAATAACCTGAAAGCCCGGTTCCCCGGGGTCATTCGGAAAGCTCCCAGGCGCTCCGGTGCGCGTCGATAGCGCCCGCATAAGCAATGAAGTCCAGGTAAAACGGATGGGAGGAAAGCGTGGCGCTGTCCCCGATGACCACCAGCTTTTTCCGTGCCCTCGTCATGGCGACGTTCATTCTTCGCGTATCTGCCAGGAAGCCGATGTCAGCCCCGGAGTTGCTGCGGGTGAGGCTTATGTATACGACGTCCCTTTCCTGGCCCTGGAACCCGTCGATGGTGTTGATACTGATAAAGTCGCGATATGCGGACAGGAACGGATGGTGCGCCAGCAACTCCTTTAATACCGCGATCTGCTGACGATAGGGAGAGATGACGGCGATGTCCGGACTGCTGCCGTCCGTAGAAAAGGCCTTCCGGAGCGACGGGGTCGAAAGCAGCTGTGCCAGGTGCTTGAAGAGCAGCGCCGCCTCTTCTGGGTTGGCGATGCTGGTTCCGTCCTGTCTTTCGTCAAACCCGCAGCCGGCGGTATCCATCAACTCGAGGGGAAGATCACCGGGGAAAAGAACCCGGCCGGCTGCTTCCCGGTTGGCTTTGAGCTTGTTGCCGTAGAATTGCGCCGAGGAAAATCCCATGATCGCTTCGTTCATCCTGTATTGTTCTTCCAGGAGCGTCACGCTTCCCGGATAGCGTGCTGCGCATTTTTCGAGCAGCGTGACGCCCAGTTCCTGTCTCACCAGGCCTGATGTGCTTTTGATGGTGGGAGGCAGCTGCAGGTGATCGCCTGCCAGCACTACTTTCTGTGCTTTCAGAATGGCGATCCAGCAGGCCGGCTCGAGGGACTGGCCTGCTTCGTCGATAACTACCGTCCGGTAGCGGAGGTGTCTGACGGAATGGTGGCCGGCGCCTACCAATGTGGCCGTAATGACCTCCGTCCCGTTCAGGATATCTTCGGTTACGTAAGACTCGATCAGATCGATTTCTCTTGTGATTCTGTTGGCTTCATCAAATAGCGCCCGGCGTTGCTCACGTTCTTCTTTTCCGAAATTCCGTTTGTATTTGTGAGCCATATTTTTGAATTCGGCTGCCCTTTTTCTGAGGTGCCGGATTTCTCCCGCCCCGCTATGCCGGGTAATTTTATGGTCGAGGGTATGCTGCAGGAGCTGTTCGGAGACACGTACCGGGTTGCCGATGCGGAGTACGTTTACCTGCTGTTCTGCGAGCCGCTCGGTCAGCAGGTCCACTGCCGTGTTGGAAGGCGCTGCGACCAGGATCCTTTCCTTTTCTTTTTTCAGCAGGGCGATGATGGCGCGGACCAGGGTGGTGGTCTTGCCGGTACCGGGAGGGCCATGCACAATGGCCAGGTCCGGAGCGTAGAGCACTTCGCAGAGCGCAGATTGCTGGGAAATGTTAAGGGAATGCTCCGGGCAGGGAGGGCCGGGTACGGGGAGCTGCGGTTGCTCCCTGCCTGTGAGGACGCGGATGAGGCGTCCTTCTTCGGGGTGATGCTGAAGCGCGGCAGCAGTTTTCAGGGCGTGCTGCATTTCTTCATAGCTGTTTTCATCAAACATCAGGTCGATACCCAGTTTTCCCTCCCGGGTCCAGGCAGGCAGCTCATCGGACAGTAGCCTGATTTTTAGCCGGTTTTCTGACTGGAAGGAGAGGGTTCCCTCCAGGCGCCGGTTTTTAGGATCATGGTTGGAAAAAAGCACGGCGGGCATTCCCGCCCGCATCTGGTGGGGCAGATCGTGGTGCGTGGTACGCTCAATTTCCAGGGTAATGTAATCTCCCAGCCCGGTTTCGGTTCCCCTGATGGCTACCGGGTACCAGGTGGTTCCGTTGGCCCTCCGGTCGGTGACCTGCGTGGATTCTGTGAGCAGACGGAAAGCCTCCCGGTCTTCCGCCCATTCTGTTTTCAGTGCTTCCAGCTGTTTGTCGAAATAATCCATGTACAAATGTACTGCGGTGGGCGGGAAATGAGCCCGGACAGTCCGGGTTTATCTTTTCAGAAAGAATCTCCGGCAATTGTAGCACCGGTAGAGGCCGATGTTTGAAAAAAGCAGGAGTGCTTTCAGGAAAAAAGGCCTTCGTTTTCGCTCGTAGGAGGTTGACCCGCACCAGGGGCAGTGTCTCGATGTGTTTGTTTGCATAGGTTCTGAGTGAGTTTGATCTCCGGCACCCGGGTCCGCAGCCTGCCGGGGTTCCCGCTATAGGATACTTGTGTGAGGCAGGTTAGCGTTGACCCGGTTGAAATCCCCTAAATGGGCTTTCCTGTTGTCAGAATGAGATCGGCCGGAATGAACAGAGATTTAAATGTTGTGTAAAAGTAGAGCTACGCCGCCGGGCGTAGTCAATCACCGGGTCTGCAGACTGACAGGAAGACAGTTCTCATCAAAATAAAAACAGAGCTTGTTCATGACGTTGTGGAAAATGTAGGTAAGCGGGGCTTACTGTGACGCTGAATTAAGCTGCAAATTATGGCCGGATTTTTAATAAATCAACTGAATTCCCGTTTATTTCGGCGGCGGAAAGCAAAGATGTCCGGGGCGCAGGCACCCGGGAAACACCCGTCCTGCCGGAACACAGCCTGCCTGTCCGGTGTATATCAGCTGCTTGCTTCCTTGTGCTGATGCAGCCGATTGAGCAGATGTTGCTATATTTGCAGCCGGATTTATTTCGGACGTACCGGCAATCATCATGGAGGGTCGACCTGGCGAATTGAGAACTGTTAATATCATGCGTTATGTGATGCCTCTCCGGGAAGGCGGGTCTTTGCCTGCCATCGCGGAAGCGGACGACGACTTTATGTACGTGCTCAAGTTCCGCGGGGCGGGCCAGGGGGTTAAAGCCCTTATTGCGGAGCTGATCGGCGGGGAAATAGCCCGCAGGCTGGGACTGCGCGTGCCCGAAATCGTCTTTGCACAGCTGGATGAGGCATTCGGAAGGACAGAGCCCGATGAGGAAATCCAGGACCTCCTCAGGGCCAGTACGGGATTAAACCTGGGCATGCATTATCTTTCGGGAGCAGTTACCTTCGATCCGGTCGTTCATACGGCGGATTCCTCCCTTGCCTCGCAGATCGTCTGGCTGGATTGCCTGCTCACCAACGTGGACCGGACGGCCCGGAATACCAATATGCTCATGTGGCACAGGGAGCTGTGGCTCATCGATCACGGGGCTTCGCTTTATTTTCATCATGCTTCTTCGGATCCGGAGGCGCAGGCGGCAAGCCCTTTTTTCCAGGTCCGGGATCATGTCCTGCTGCCGTATGCCGGCATGCTGGAAGAGGTTGACCCGGTACTCCGCTCCCGGCTGACGGCAGGGGTCATTGAGGAGGTCGTTTCGCAGGTGCCGGCAGACTGGCTGGCGGCTGCTTTCCCTTTTGACGAACCCTCCGCATCAAGGGCCATGTATACCCGGTTTCTCCGGTCCAGGGTACACCACTCCGGTATTTTTGTTAATGAAGCCAGGCATGCAAGGGAAGCACTTATTTGAATATGCCA
>JBEBSO010000308.1:0-5064 GCA_040394275.1 Telluribacter sp. | reverse complement strand
GTTCCTGCACACTTCCACAGCTTCATGCCCGTTTTTGGCTTCCAGCAGCACTGTCCGGGGAGCAATTCTTCTGATGATGGTTTTGGCCAGGAGCAGGTTGATGGTATTGTCTTCGGCGATCAGGATACGCCAGGGATGCAGGGTATAGGCAGAGGGCGCGTCGGCTGCCGGGAGCGCGTCCTGCGCTTCGTTTTCTGCCAGCTTCCGGAAAACCTGCGCGATATCGTGGAGCTTTACGGGTTTCGGGATACCCAGGTCGTCGGCCGAACTGGTCATCAGGACGATCCGGCAATCGGTGGAAACCGTTTCATAAATGAGGCGTGCGGTCTCCGGGCCGCTGAGCTCAGGCATCCGGTAATCCAGGAAAACGGCATCATAGCGCCCCGCCTTCCGGAGCTTTTCCACGGCCTCAGGCCCGCTTCCGGCCAGCTCGGATTCCACCCCGAACAGCTGCATCATCCGGCTGAGCAGCTGCCTGGCTGCCGCATGGTCGTCGACGATCAGGACCTTCCGGGCCGTTTGCGGTTTCTCCCATACGGGTACGGTTTCGGGAGCGCAGGGCAGCCTGATGTCAAAATAGAAAAGGCTTCCGTGTCCCGGAGCGCTTTCCACGTTCAGGCGGCTTTCCATCATTTTCAGCAACTGGTTGGAAATGCTCAGGCCGAGGCCGGTGCCGCCGTATTTTTTGGTCGTGGAGCCGTCCTCCTGGCGGAAGGCTTCGAATATCTTCGAACGCTTGTCTTCCCGGATCCCGATCCCGGTGTCTCTTACGCTGAACCTGCAGGTAAGCGTCTGCCGGTCCCCGCTGTAAACGAGGCGGGTCACACCCAGCTCGATTTCACCGTGGTCCGTAAATTTGGCGGCATTGCTCATCAGGTTAATGAGGATCTGCTTGAGGCGGACCTCGTCCGTCCAGATGACGGCCGGCAGATCTGCGGGGAGGTTGAGGAGCAGTTCCAGTCCTTTTTTCTGGGCCTGGAAGGAGATGACATTGGCCACCTGGTAGAGGAGGTCGAAGATGTCGCACCGGTCAATCTCCAGGTCGAGCTTCCCGGCTTCAATCTTGGAAAAATCGAGGATGTCGTCGATGACATTTAACAGGACGGTAGCCGACTGGTTGACGATCTGGAGATACTGGTGCTGGATCTCGGTCAATTCGGTTTTCAGGATGACGTCCGTAAAGCCGATGATCCCGTTGAGGGGCGTCCGTATTTCGTGGCTCATGTTGGCCAGGAATTCGGATTTAGCCAGGTTTGCCTGCTCCGACTGGAGCCTGGCCTGTTCCAGCTCCCTGTTCCGGAGTATCGTTTCCGTGACATCCTCCACGAAGATCATGACCCCGCCTGTTGAGCCGTCAAACTGGTACCAGGGCCGGCTTTCCCAGCTCACATAGAAGGCGTCTTTCCTGCCGGGCATCTCGATTTTTTCCTCTCTTCTCCGCATGATCTCCCCGTTGACGCATTTTCTGAGGGTGGCGAGCTGCTTTTTGCTGATGCCCGGGAACAGCTCCGCCGGCGTAGCCCCGATGATGTTATTTTCTGCCAGCTCGAAGTCTTCGAGCCAGCGTTTGCTGACGACCAGGAAGCGGAGGTCACGATCCAGCATTGCCACAGCAGCCGGGGTATGCTCGATAAAGGCGAGCAGCCGGGCTTTTTCATTGATGAGCTCGATTTCCGCCTTTTTCCTGGCCGAGAGATCTACCGCTACGCCCAGGTACCCGACGGCCTGGTTGTTCCGGTCATGGATCTGGCTGATCGAGAGAGAAACGGGGAGCAGGGTGCCGTGCTTTGTGCGAAGCGTCCATTCCCTGGTGTCATAACCTTCCAGCTGTGCCCGCAGGATAAAAGGAATAGAGGCGTTTCTGGGGTAGCCGTAGTATCTCTTCAATTGTTTCAGGTAGGCGCTGATTTCTTCCGGGAGGTGAAACAGTCGCGGAGTGTGTTTCCCGATGATTTCCTCCGGCTCATATCCCAGCATTTTCCCGGCTCCTTTGTTGAAGAGGGTAATGGTGCCGTCCAGGTCTGTCGCGATGATAATCACATCCGTCGCGGCATTCAGCAGCTCGTCCAGCTGTTTCCGGGTGTCGTCCTTCTCGGTCTCCATCCTTTTCTTTTCGTCGATATCCTGGAAGGTGCCGTAGAGCCGCCTGCATCTCCCGTTTTCCATATCCGAAGCGCCGATGACCCGTACCCAGATCTCCCTGCCCGCGGCCGTGACGAGCTCCAGCTCCAGGTCGAACCGGCTGCCGTACCGCATGGCATTGCGGGTCGCCTCTTCGATTTTCCTGCGGTTTTCGCCTTCTTTGTAGAATTGGAGCGCGCTGCTCTTGTCCGGCTCAAATTCGTCGTCTACTTCAAGGATCTCCCGGGTGATCTCGGACCACAGGACGTTGTTTCTCCGGAAATTGATCTCCCATCCGCCGACTTTTGCCACCTGGCCGGTCTGGTGCAGGAGCTGCTGGACCTGGTTAAGCTTTTTGGAAATCTGCTGGCTTTCGGTAACGTCGATGGAATTGGCAATGACATAGGGCCGGCCTTCATGATCGTGGATCAGGTTGTTGCTGTAGCGCCAGATCCGGTAGTTCCCGTCCTTGCAGCGCGTCCGCGAGGTACCGGTAGCCTTCCTGTTATTTTTAAATTCTTCCAGGTAGTTCCTCAGACCGTCGTGATCGGCCTCCGGGATGATGCCGAACATGCCGATGGCAATGATTTCTTCCTGCGAATATCCCATCAGCACGGCGCCGGCGTGGTTGACGCTCAATATATTGCCATCCAGGTCGTGGGTAAACATCAGGCATTGGGAATTGTCGAAGAAAGACCTGAACCGGTCTTCGCTGATCCGGAGCTTTTCCTGCTGCCGCCGCTCTTCGGTGATGTCCCGGCCGATGCCCAGCTTACGGCCTGTCTGCCTTTCGTTGGTCGTGACCCACTGGATGGTACGGTAGCTGCCGTCTGCATTCCTGATCCGCTGTTCATAGGACCTGGCCTCCTGGCTGTTGATATCGTGGAAAAGCAGGAGGCTCATTTCGTGGTCGTCGGGATGGATAAACTCCAGGCAGGGGGTCGAAAGAAGCGTTGCCGCATCCCAGCCGAGCACCTTCGAAAAGGCAGGATTTATTTTTTTCAGGTACCCGTCCTTTCCTACGATGCAGATCAGGTCATCCGTAAGGCTGAATATCTTCCCGTAGCTTTGGAATTCGGCGCGCTGCTGACGGCTGGACAGGAGATCCGCCGCCTGTGCAGCCAGCAGCTGCAGTCCTTCCCGCTGCGCGGGGCTAAGGCTTTTCGGGACGGTGTCCATGATGCACAGGGATCCCAGCACGTGACCGCCGGGATCGAGGAGGCCTGCCGCGGCGAAAGACCGTATCCCGAAGGGCGGTCCGGCCAGCGGGTGCCGGCTGAGCACAGGATCGGCCAGGAGATCCGCAGATTCCGCGATGTCTTTTTGTGAGAGAGCTGCCTGGTGAAAGGCTTCCGCGGCAGCGAAGTCTGCCAGGTGAATTCCTTCGCATGATTTGAGCAGGGGGCTCCCTTCATCGGTGGTGATGAGCAGGGCGACGGGCGACGAGCAGACCAGGGAAGCCAGTCTGGTCAGCCTGTCCAATTCCATTTCTTGATGCGTGTATGCCATGGCTCTGTCAGAGACCTTTTTTCGTTATATTGTTTTCGGGCAGCTCCGGGCGGGCCGTCCGGCCTGCAGGCGCCCGGTAAGAAAATGCCGCTGCGCCGTGATACGGCAACAGGAGTATTGACCCCGGGGCCGGGTTACGCTTCGGCAGCCGGTACCTCCTTCGGGAGGGTATCCCGGCCGGATTTTTTTCGGTTGACGATAAGGTGTGCCGGGTAGCGGACCGGCCAGGCCGCTTCCCGATAATTCCTCCGGGTTAACCAGGTGGTGTCTATATGATTCATTTTCTGCATTGGAGGGGGTGCTTTGCCGGGCTGTGCTTTGCAGTCCGGCCAGTGAGTTTGATATCGTTTTTAAATTCTGCAAGCGCCTGGTGGCCAGCAGATAAAAGAGGGTCCGGCCCGAAAAAAAGTAAATTTAAACAAAAGCGCCGGTTTCTCACCGTGTGTGTCCGTGTACTTTATTTTTTATTGAAAAGCCGTCCTGCCGTATGCCCGGGTACGCCGGCAGGCGGGTCGGAACCCTGGCGTACATTTATTTGGAATACATGTTGAGCACCGGCTCGGCAGCGGGGTTATACTGGTAAGTTCTCCAGCTGTTGTCGTGGTTGATTTCCACGATACGGTATCCCTTGTAGGTCGTTCCCCAGCTTCCCCCGAAATGCCCGTCGAAGAAGTAGGGTTTTTTCCCGTTTGATTTCACCCCGTCCTGGTCGTGATCGTGGCCGTTGAATATGGCCTTCACGTTCGGTGTTTTTTCCAGCAGCGCCATCACCTCCGGACAATCGACCCCGTGCCGTGTCCATTTGGCGGGAGTGATGTGCATAAACACATAAATACCTTTTCTGGATTCGTGCTTCTTTATTTCCTCTTTCAGCCAGTCGGCATCCGGGCAGAGATATTCCCCCTTCTCGTTGGAAGTATCGGCCAGTATAAACGCATATTCGCCCCGGGTAAAGCTGTGATTGGTCGGGTAACCGAACGTGCTCTCCCATACATCGCGCGCTACGTGGTCGTGGTTGCCCCGGGTGGCGAAGTAAGGCATAGACAGCCTCTTCAGGGTATTTTTCAGATCGTAATAGCGCGTAGGGTCGTCGTGCACCAGGTCTCCGTTGAGAACGACAAAGTCCAGCCCTTTCTGAATTTTTTCAAGATTAAGCCAGCCGATGAGGTCCTGGTGGCATTTTTCGAAGTCTGTATTGGCCTGTCCGTAATGGCCGTCGGAAGCAACGGCAAAACGGAGCAATATTTTCGGGTCTCTCCACAAATCCAGGGAGCCGGAAGCCGCCAGCAGGGGGAGTGATTTCAACAGGGTACGTCTTGAAAGTGACATGATACTTTTTGACAGGGGTACGTAAGGATACAGGTGATTTTCAATGCAATAATACAATATTATTGATGTTTCCCTGCACGCCGGCCGGAATTTGGGCGGATAAAA
>JBEBSO010000307.1:0-5068 GCA_040394275.1 Telluribacter sp. | reverse complement strand
CTACATTTCGAAACCATTCAGAGAAAGCGACGTCATCGCCGAAATCTCTAAACTGACCCACAAGGAAGACACCAAACCTACCACCTGTAAACGTACCCAAGCCATGTCCGAAGCATCCGAAAGCAGTTCGTCCTATATCGACCTCAAATACCTGAATGAAATCACCGGGGACGACGCGGTGCTTCGAAAGGAGCTCATCCTCCTGTTTCAGCAGGAAAGTACCAAACAGCTGGCGTCTATTAACGAGGCGCTGGCCGCCAGCGGAACGGAAGCGCTCCGGAAAGCCATACACAAGTACCGTTCATCCCTGATTTCCGTAGGCCTGCTCCATACCGCCGCCAAATACAAGGGGATCGAGACCGAGCTGATCAGCCGCAGCGCTTCTCCCGATATGGCGTCGCGGATATCCGACCTGGAGCACGAAGTCAAAAGCGGCATGAGTGAGCTGGAACGTTACATCTGAAAGCCGCCTTCCGAGCTTTTCCCGGAAATTTTCCTGACGAGCGCCGTTTCGAGTAATTCCGAAATAGTCTGTACGCGGCTTTCCCAGGTGTGCGCACCCGCCAGCGCGACCCGCTTTGCCCGGAGAGCTTCACTGTCGCTTTCCAATGCCGCCCTGATGGCTTCCGAAAAGGCTGCGGCATCCGTGCAATAGGTAACCAGCGGGCCGGTGATCTCCTCCAGGTCGGGGTTGAACAGGGTGGCGACCACGGGCTTACCGGCGCCCAGGTATTCAAACAGCTTCAGCGGAAAAATAGCAGCGCTGCCGGCATCCGCCCGGAACGGGATAAGCGCCACATCAAACCCCCGGATCACTGCAGGCATCTCCCCGTAGGGAACACTTCCCGTGAAGAACACATTGGGAAGCGCTTCCAGCCAGTCCGGCACGTCGGTCGTCCTGGGTCCCGCAAAAACGAAGCTGAAACCGGGATTCTGCCGGATCACTTCCCCCATCAGCGGGTAGTCTATCCGCCTTTCGATATTGCCGAAATACCCGATCACCGGCCCGGGTACCGTTGCAACCGACGGAGAAACCGCCAGGTCCGGGCGCATGGCCTTGCCTGCATGGGTGACATCGGCCGCATTCGGCACAAAATAGGTGCGCGGGTTCAGAAGCAGCTTTTCGCGGTAAAGCTGCCGGCTGCTGCAGACCACCAGGTCGGAGCGGCTTACCAGGATACGCTCGGAAACGGGGCCATGCCGGCCGTCAAACGAACCTGCCACCGGGTCCAGGCAATAATACATGGTAACTGCAGCCCCAAGCCCTTCCGCCACCGTCGGATAGTGAAAATCAAATGCATTGATGAAGATAAAATCCTGTACGCCGTCCTTCCGGAGAATGCGCCGCAGCCGCCTCCTGATCAACCATTCGTTGACACGCAGCAGGCGCCTGTACAGCCGCCCTTCCGGAAGGAAATTGAGAGACAGGAGCACCGGCGGGATGACAATTTTCAGCCGGGGATTGCCGGTATCCATCACACCGCTGCCAAACCAGGAAAAATGAGGCTTTCTCCTGCGGCAGGCGTCCGTTTTCCGCAGCCGGATCACGTCCTTCCAGGTGAAAGGATGATCGACATAATAGACGGGGTTGTCCCCGGAAAGGTACCTCGCCACGGTCATACCGGTCGATTCTATTTCCGCATCAAAACGGAAAAGACTCAGCACTACTATATTTTTTCCTTTCAAAGCCATTGATACCGCCATATTCGGATCTTTTCCTGAAAAAATCAAGTGAGCTGCCGGTACAGGGCAATGTGCCTGCCTACCGGGTCCTGCGCCGCATACCAGCTCAGGATATGCTCCCTTGTGCTTCCTGCCGAAACCCGGTCCCCTCTCCCTGCGAGCGCCCGGCGGATGTGCTCTTTCAAGCCGGCCGCGCTCCCCGGCTCAAACAACAGGCAGGACGCCTCGCCGCCTGCGTAGTCAGGCACGGCGCCCGTCCGGGATGCGATCAGCGGCGTATCGCACAGCATCGCTTCGGAGCCCGTCAGCCCGAAAGTCTCTTCCAGGGAAGGGCTTACGAAATAATCCATCACCGAATATACCAGGGCATGCACCCTCCGGTTGGTCATCACGCCAAAGCTGATCTTTTGCGGCTCCTGCCCCGTCCCCGCATCCACCGCCCCGGGCATTCCGAAAGAAACAAGCCGGATCGCCGCTCTTTCCACGTCGGTAAGTCCCAGCAGCGCCTCCTTTAGCAGCCAATAGCCTTTCCGGCGGTTTTTCAGGTCGTCGGCCCCGACGCCCAGCACCAGCGGACCGGGATCTATACCCAGCGCCTGGCGGGCAAGCGACTTTCCCACCGGTACAAACCCGACGGTTTCCAGTACGCACGGTACCTGATAACAGGTCACCTCCGGCAGGATGCTCCGGATTTTTTCGACAGTCAAAGCGCTGCTCCCGACCAGGCGGACACCCGAACTGCGGATAAAGGCCTGCTTTTCGTCGGCGAGCCGCCGTTCGACCGCCGCAAACTGCGGATTACGGGCAAGATCCTCCTCGTAATGAAAGCCGCCCATCAGCGGATTGAGATCATGCGCCGTCCATAGCATCGGCTTTTTTACGGCAGGAAAAAAAGAAGGAATATCCACAAAATCCGCGATCCAATGTAAATGGATCACGTCCGCCTCCCGCACGAGCGGGTGGGTGTGGAGACGGTAGCCTGAAAAAGGAAATGTAAAGGTCTCGTAGTCGCCGGCAAGATATCCCGTCAGCCGGCTGGCGCGGTCCACCCGGAGCCGGGCCAGGATCCGCTCCCGCAGACGCTTCCCCCGGTTCAGCACAAACACGCCCGGTTCCAGGTTTTGCGGCAGGGCAAAAAGACACAGGACCTTCGAGTCGACGCCCCGTGCCAGCAAAGCCCTGTGCAGGCGCATGACGGCAATACCCGCCCCGCCTGTGATGTACCCGGTAATGTGAAGCACTTTCATCAGCCCGCTGCGTTTTCGTCCGCTACTTCCCGCCAGGTAAACCGATCGGTCATGATTCCCCGCGGATGCTCCCGGCCGATCCGGAAACCCATCCAGTTGCGGGGAGCGATCACCAGGTTATTTTTCGGGGAAAGCCAGGCTGCCCACCAGGCGAAGGTGCTATTGGAAATAATAGCGATATCGGCATGCATGATCAGCTGGAAATCCAGGATTTCCGAATGGCCGGAAAACACGAAATTGGGCCTGGGGGGAAATTCCTTTTTCAGGAAATCCAGGTCATCGCTGACAAAGAAAACCTGGCAGGTATCCAGGTCGCGGATCGCATACAGCTGCCGCTTGAAATAATCGACCGGCAGGGAAATGTCCCTTTTCCCGTACGCGAGGTAATCGGTCCGCCGTACATGCACGACGACGGTTTTATGTCGCCTGAAAATATCCCCGAATTTCTCCTCAAACTCCCTGGTGTATTTTTCCCGGATGCGTATCGCCCGGGGCGACGGCAGCTGGCGCAGGTAATAGTCCGACTGGAAATAGCCGTTGTAAATGGTAAAATTACGTACCTCTACCGGCCGGGGGCTGACAAAATTGTGCACAAATACCTCCCTGAAAACCGGTATACGGGGAATCAGCCGCATCACCACCGAATACAGCTTAGATCCCAGGGTCAGGTTATGGTACCAGCCCAGGTCGAAGTATTTCGTCAGGCAGGCATGGTGAGGATTCGGAAAAAAATAGATCAGCCGCCTGTTCCTCGACTTGAGATATAACAGGAAATAATACTGAAACAGCTGGTTTCCCAACCTTCCCTGGAATTTTACGCCTACCATAGTTTTTCCGTATAATGATCTTAATTATTTGTTCTTCTGAAACAGCGGCCTGATGTACCTGTCCGTAAATTCAGGATAAAACTGCGCGGCGTAAATAACGGTATGAAATACGTTGACGCCTATTTCCCTC
Organism: Telluribacter sp.; assembly: GCA_040394275.1. Classification (GTDB taxonomy): domain Bacteria; phylum Bacteroidota; class Bacteroidia; order Cytophagales; family Spirosomataceae; genus JBEBSO01. The sequence continues at coordinate 1,181 of JBEBSO010000307.1, read as the reverse complement.
CTCAGGATGACCTGTGCAATAGCAAACCCGATGATGTTGGAGCAAAGCGTGGCATACGCTGCTCCCATGATGCCGAGGTAACGAATAAAAATAAAATTGAGCAGCAGGTTGATCGTGGCCGTCGTCACTACGATGAGGAACGTCAGCCGCGTGCGCCCCATCGAATCCAGCATCGTGCCGAACTGCCGGCCAAAAGGCATCAGAAGGCAGGTAAGCAGCGTCACCCGGAGCAACGGCACGGCATCCTGGTATTTGTCGCTGGCCAGCACCCAGATCACGAAATCGGAGAAAATATACAGGAACAGCACGACCGGGGCTGCAATCGCCAGCGTCGTACCGACGGACTTCTCATAAAGATATCTTACGGCAGCCGTCCCCTCCGACACCACCCGCCTGGAACTTTGCGGAAACACGATGGAAGCCATGGCGTTGGTGGGAATGTCGATCAGGTTCGTCACCCGTACGGCAATGTTGAACGACCCGGAAGCTGCCGGAGAAAGCATCGCCCCCAGCATCATCTGGTCGATCGTCCCCGACAACAGAGAGCTCACGGAAGTTCCGAAAGCGTATTTGCCGTAATTGAAAAGCTTCCGGACCCAGGCGCCGTTGCCGGTCAGCATCTCGGTAAACCTGATAAAGCGCAGGTCGGACCTGACGTAATAGTAGGCGGGGATCATGCTCAGCACCACGCTGACAATCTGCAAAAGCACGAGGTACCAGAGCGGGAAAGACCACCCGAAAACAAAGCAGGCCAGGATAAATGCGAAAAACGACGCCTGCCTGACGAGATTGCTGATAAAGATCCCCTTAAACTGGAGATGGGCCTGCTCGATGCAATTGAACTGGGTCAGTATACCCGAAAAAAGAAACACGATATTGTAGAGGTAAAACATGACCGTAAGCTGGGGCGAGTCCCACATCTCCGCCAGCAGGTGGGCGAATGCCAGGTTGGCCGCCAGGCAGACGATGGTCACCATCCCGGTGATGGTAAACGAAGCCGAAATGATACGTGCATGCTCTTCCCCGGGCGCCCCCGCTATGAATTTAACCAGGGCGCTCTGGACCAGCCCGTTACGGATCGTCTCCTGTATGGTGATCGTAGACATAAAAAGCGTCCAGGCGCCGAACTCGTGCTTCGAAAGCAGTCTCACCAGGATGAAAAAACCGGCAAACCCGAAAAA
>JBEBSO010000306.1:0-5091 GCA_040394275.1 Telluribacter sp. | reverse complement strand
CCGGGTAGAACCCCTCGGCATCCGGAAGGATTTTCGGCGACGCATCCCAGGCCAGCCGCTCGGGAAACAGGTCCACCTGCGAATTCAGCGCGTCGTCCCACTTGATGACCTGCCCTGTGTAGGTAGCCATCCGGCCCATGATGCCGGTGAGCGTGCTGTAAGCCGCATTTTCCATGTCTTCAAACTTGTATTGTCCCTTGGCTACCGCAGCAAAAAGCTCGTCGTGCTCTACCTGGTACGGGTTGCCGTCTTTGGCGTCGTTATAATCGTAGATCACCTTGCCCGCGTAGGTCTTTAAGGTTGTCTTTTTGGACATGAAGCTATCAATACGTCCCTTCGTGCCGACAAAAGCTTCATCAACCCGCTGGAAGCAGCCGTTGTACTGCCGGCTCTGGCTCGAAATCACGGTGCCGTCCGCGTACACCATATCCAGGATGTGGTGGTCGTAGATCTCGCCGTACTTTTTGTCGGTACGGGTCTGGCGCCCGCCGGTGCCCTGGATCGTCACAGGATAGCCGCGCTTTACCCAGTTGGCCACATCGATGTTGTGCACATGCTGCTCCACGATATGGTCGCCGCAAAGCCAGTTGAAATAGTACCAGTTATGTACCTGGTATTCCATCTCGGTCATCCCCGGCTTCCGGTCTCTCACCCAGGGACTGCCCCCCATCCAGTACACCTGTCCGCCCACGATATCGCCAATGGCGCCGTCATGTATGCGCCGGATGGTTTCGGTATAGGCTTTCTGGTAGTGTCGCTGCAAGCCGACCACTATATTCAGCTTCTTTCTTTTTGCTTCCCTGGCCAGCTCCAGCACTTTCCGGATACCCGGCGCATCGGTAGCGACAGGCTTTTCCACGAAAGCATGCTTGCCCTGTTTCACCACCTCCTCGAAATGGGAAGGCCGGAAACCCGGAGGCGACGTCAGGATAACTACATCCGCCAGGGCAATCGCCTTTTTATAAGCGTCAAACCCTATAAATTTATGCTCCTCCGGTACATCTACCTTTTCAGTAACAGCAACAGCCTTGCCCTCCGCATTCTTATAAGGTTTGCCGACGATATTCTTGTAGGCGGCATCAAGCCTGTCGCGAAAGACGTCCGCCATGGCCACAAGCTTCACGTTCTGCGTTGTGCTCAGCGCCTGTGCGGCTGCGCCGGAGCCGCGGCCTCCGCAACCTACAAGCGCCACTTTAATGACATCGTTGACTGAACTGTTGTAGCCGAAAGAGCGGATCGGGTTTAATGCGATTCCTCCGGCAATAAGTCCCGATGCCTTCAAAAAATCGCGGCGAGTTTTTTCCATTGTAAGGTCTGTTATGGTAGTAAAATAGTTTATGGTATAAAATATAAATTAAGGAACCTGTTAGCTATCCCTGCCCGGCTGCCGGGATCAATAATCCTCGATCAGCGGCGGGTTGTAATATTTCTCGATTTCCTCGGCGCTCGGCGTCTCCTTCGGCCTCACCAGCCGGAACCCGACGAACGACGCGCTGGTCAGCCACCACTTGCTCTTCGGCAGCTGCGGATCGAGTATTTTCCAGTCTGCCGTAGAAGCCGTACGGGCTGCCGAACGGAGATTGACCGGCTCGTCTACCCACGAACCGCCCCGGACCGAATTGGGATACAGCTCCGTTACCGGCGCAAATGCCTCTTTTACCTCGCCCCTGGCTACTTTCTGATAGTAATCTTCGTGGTACTGGTCAAGGGTCCACTCCATTACGTTGCCATGCATATCATACAGTCCCCAGGGATTGGGTTTTTTCAGACCTACCTTTTTATAGGATCCGTCGCTGTTGGCCGAATACCAGGCATATTCTTTCAGCTTGCTGACGTCGTTACCGAAAGAATAAGCTGTTTTCGTACCGGCGCGGCAGGCGTATTCCCATTCCGCTTCGGTCGGAAGCCTGTAAAACACCCCCGTTTTCTCATAAAGCCATTTGCAGAATATGATAGCGGCATACTGCGTCATGTTGATCGCCGGGTACCCGAAACGTCCCATCCCGAAGGACATATCGACGTACGGGGGGCTCGGCCGGGTGCTTGCATCGGTTTTTTCTATACTTTTGCTGTCGTCCGGGAAACGGAGCGCCATTTCTTTTTCCATATTCTTAAAAGAGAACAAATCATAGATATCCCATATCACCTCTACCTTGCCCATCCAGAAAGGTTCGATTTTGACTTTATGTACCGGGCCTTCATCTTTTCTCCGTCCCTTTTCAGAGGCCGGGCTCCCCATCTGGAACTCTCCCCCGGCGATCGGAACCATGTCATAAGTAAAGTTGCTTCCCGGGATGGGCTGCGTGTAGTTTTTAAATTCAGTCTGGCCAAATGAAGTAAATGAAAGTAGAAGAGAAAGAAGAAAAACTGATTTTTGTTTATTCATGGTCTTATTTAAAATATTAATTCCTGAGAAACAGTAATGAATTTCTAACGAACAAATTTGAATAATTTATAGCAATATCAAATAGAAAATTTCACGTTTTTAAATTAATTCGAAAACGACGGCGTATTTAGACAACAAAATGAATTTCCTTTCGGCAGAAAATATTTCTCACGCATTCGGAGACAAATGGCTCTTCCGCAACATTACCTTCGGACTGAACCGGGGAGACAAAGTAGCCCTCATCGGGACCAACGGAACAGGTAAAACCACTTTCATGAATATCCTCACCGGCAGGCTCGCCCCGGATGAAGGATCGGTCAGCGTCAGGAACGGCATCAAGCTGGGCTACCTTGATCAGAGTCCCGCCTTCGACGACGCGCTCCGGGTCATGGAGGTGATCTTCTCATCGGACAACCCCGTCGCCCAGGCCGTCAGGCGGTACGAGCATGCGCTTCACACAGGCGACGGCCAGGCCCTTTCAGACTCCCTGGAAGCCATGGACCACCTGAAAGCCTGGGATTTCGAATCAAAAGCCAAGGAAATACTCGGCCGGCTGGGCATTTCGGACACGGAACAGCCGGTGGGCAACCTCTCAGGCGGACAGCGGAAAAGGGTCGCGCTGGCCAAGGTGCTCCTGGAAGAGCCGGAGCTGCTTGTGCTGGACGAACCCACCAACCACCTCGATCTCGACACCGTCGAATGGCTGGAAAGCTATCTCAACACCCAGAACATGACCCTGCTGGTGGTCACGCACGACCGCTATTTCCTGGACAAGGTGTGCAACCTCGTCGTCGAGCTGGACCAGGGGTCGTTATATGCCTACAAGGGAAACTACGCCTACTTCCTGGAGAAAAAAGCGGAGAGAGAGGCCAGCGAAAGCGCGGAGGTCGACAAGGCGCGCAACCTGATGCGCAAGGAGCTCGAATGGATCAGGCGCCAGCCGAAGGCACGCGGCACCAAAGCCAAGTACCGCGTGGACGCCTTTGAGGACCTGAAGGAAAAGGCCGGCCAGAAAAAGTACGACAACGACATGGAAATGAACATCCGGTCGACCCGGCTGGGAAGCAAAATCATCGAGCTGGACAGCGTAGGTAAAAAATACGGCGACCGGGAGCTGGTCCACAATTTTGTCTATACGTTTAAAAAAGGCGACCGCATCGGCATCGTGGGAAAGAACGGGATGGGCAAAACCACGCTGCTCAGGATGATCACCGGCGAGCTGAGACCGGACAACGGAAAGGTAGTACAGGGCGACACGGTCCGTTTCGGCTACTATACACAGTCCGACCTCGCCTTCAAACCCGGCATGAGGGTAGCCGAGCTGGTCAGGGAGCAGGCGGAGGTGGTCAGGCTCGGCACCGGCCAGACCGTGACCGTCGCCCAGTATATGCAGTCCTTCCTTTTCCCGCCCTCCAAACAGCACGACTTCGTCGAAAAATTAAGCGGGGGCGAAAAAAGAAGGCTTCAGATGCTGCTGATGCTCATGAACGAGCCCAATTTCCTGATCCTGGACGAACCTACCAACGATCTCGATATCAGCAGCCTCAACATCCTGGAGGAATTCCTGCTCAACTTCAGGGGATGCCTGCTTATCGTCTCGCACGACCGCTACTTCCTCGACCGGCTGGTCGACCACCTGTTTGTCTTCGAGGGTGACGGAAAGATCCGGGATTTCCCGGGCAACTATACGGATTACCGGCTTTCGCAATCCGAGCTCCCGGCCCGCGAAAGCGCCCGTCCTGCGCCCGCCCTTCCGAAAGATCCCGCCAGCCCCCCGGCGCCGGGATCTTCTCCGGCCAGGAAGCTTTCCTTCCGGGAGCAGCGTGAGCTGGAGCAGCTGGAAAAGGAAATCGGGGAAATAGAATCCCGGAAAAGCGGGCTGATCGACAAGCTGAATACCGGGGGCGACCACACCGAGCTCACCGCGTGGGCCACGGAAATCGAAAATTTGAATACGTTGCTGGAGGAAAAAGAAATGCGATGGCTGGAACTGTCGGAAAATGCTTAATTTTGATGCAACCTCCGGGAGCTTTCTCATCATTACTAACGCTAAATGGATTCAATAGCTGATTTTTTTCAATACCTGGTCAATTCTGAAGAGCTCATCAGAACCGGGGGATTGATCGTCATCTCCCTCATCATTTTTGCGGAAAACGGGCTGTTCTTTGCTTTCTTTCTTCCCGGCGACTACCTTGTTTTCCTGGCGGGCGTATTTTGCGGCACCAAAATCCTGGATGTACCCTTTTCCCTTCTGCTGGCCTGCCTTCTCCTGGCGGCAGTGCTGGGGTCCTTTACCGGGTATCTCTTCGGCTACTATTTCGGAAACTGGCTGCAAAACCGGAAAGACTCTTTCTTTTTCAAGAAAAAACACATCGAAACCACCAACAAGTATTTCAAAAAATACGGGAGCCGGACCCTGGTCATCAGCCGTTTCCTGCCGGTTGTCCGGACTTTTGCGCCGATCCTGGCGGGAGTAACCCGGATGGACCTTTCGGGCTTTTCCACTTTTAACATCCTGGGCGCCATTATATGGATAGGCGGGCTGGGCAGTGCAGGATACTATTTCGGCAGCCGTTTTCCGGGGATTATCCACTACGTGGAATATATCGTGTTCTTTTTCCTGGCCATCACCACGTTTATCGTCATCCGCGGGTACCTGAATGCCCGGAAACAAATCTGAAACACTATTAACAAGCTCAGCTGTG
>JBEBSO010000305.1:0-5096 GCA_040394275.1 Telluribacter sp. | reverse complement strand
GCATAAAAGACGTCACAGTTTTATAGCAATGATAAGCAAAAAGAGCAAGAGCCATCTCTTGCTCTTTTTGCAGGTAAACCGAGGTCATACCACATGAGCATTTCCCGATTGATCAAATATGCGGGCAGGGCCGGCGCTCTGGCTGTCCTGTCCGGGCTGGTATATATCCCGGAGGTATCTGCGCAGAAGGAGATCCTGTATGAACAGTACCGCCAGAACCCCATGGGGATCAACCCGGCCTTTACGGGAGTAAGAGAGGATTTTAACCTGACTGCCATGTTCAGGCGGCGGTGGATCACCCTTCCCAATTCGCCGGTCACCCAGTCTTTCGCCATGGACGGTGCCGTAGCCGGCAACAGGCTGGGTATCGGTTTCCAGGCGCTCAATGACCGGATGAGCCCGTATACGACAACGGGTTTTTACGGTTCGCTGGCCTTTCATCATGTGCTGCCGTCCGGCATTAAGCTATCGGCGGGCGCGCAGGGCGGCATCAATGTGTTGCCGGTGTACGATCCGGGCCTGTCGGGAGCCAATGTAAATAAGGCGCTGGGCAGCTTCGGGCTGGGTGTATGGGCGCAATCGGACAACTTTTATGCCGGGGCTTCGGTCCCGGAGCTGCTGTCGCAGCGGTTTGGCACGATAGGACTGCGCAGTCACTATACGCACCCGGTATATATCACCGGGGGAGTGCGTATTGAAATCGATCCCGACTTCTTTGTGATCCCCTCCGCCCTGGTGGTGAAAGGGCCGGAGACATTCCACGCGGATATCGGTGCACGCGCCTGGTACCGGGAGCAGGTGGGGGCCGGGCTGTTCTACCAGACGGGAAACCCGTTGCGCCTGCAGCTCAACCTCGAGCTGATGGTGTCAAAAAATGTCCGGCTCGGGTATAATTATAATTCGGGGGCTTACGAAAATCAGTACACCCTCGGGGCAAACGCTCCGCAGGGGATGCACGAGCTTCTGCTGAAGCTCATACCGAGCCCCTCCCGCTTCCATATGAATTAGGAATTTTATTCTACCAAAAGCTTTTTTTTGTGTATTTGTTAAGCTTACATCACTTAACTTTGCACGGAACAAGAAAATCACATAAGTGATGGATAAATATTCATATATAGCCAATTCAGAATCAAGCTACATAGAGGAATTGTTCAATTCCTACCAACGCGATCCGGAGTCGGTAGACGAGGGATGGCGTAAGTTTTTTGAGGGTTTTGAGTTCTCTCAGAGGTACCCTTTAAATGGCAACGGTCAGGGGGCCGGTGTGCCGTCCGCAGCAGCCGGTAAAGCCGGTCACGTACCCTCCGGGATGATCCAGAAAGAGATGGAAGTGGTACACCTGATCAGGGGGTACCGGTCCAGGGCGCACCTGCTGGCCAACACCAACCCCATACGCAAGCGGATCGACAGGTCTCCCAAGCTGGAGCTGACCGATTTCAACCTTTCCGAAGCAGATCTTGACACGGTATTTGAAGCAGGCATCGAAGTTTTCGGAAAACCTGCCACGTTACGGGAAATCGTCGAAGCACTTAAAAAAATCTATACAGGCAGCATCGGGTTCGAGTACCTGTACATCCGGGACCGGGAGCAGAAGGCCTGGCTGCGGAAAAAAATAGAGGACGAGGCGCTGCACATCAACTACAGCATCGAGGAAAAGAAGCACATTCTTTCCAAGCTGAACGAGGCGGTGGTATTTGAAAACTTCCTGCATACCAAATACCTCGGACAAAAGAGATTTTCGCTGGAAGGCGGAGAGACAACGATCCCGGCGCTGGATGCCATGATCAATAAAGCCGGTGACTTGGGCGTGAAGGAGGTGGTGATCGGTATGGCGCACAGGGGGCGGCTGAACGTGCTGGCCAATATCATGCACAAAACCTATGAGCAGATTTTTAACGAGTTTGAAGGGAATCTGCCGGACCAGGTGTGGGGCGACGGCGACGTAAAATACCATATGGGCTTTGCCAGCAGCATCGTTTCCCCGTCCGGCAAGGAGGTGCATCTCCGGCTGGCTCCGAACCCTTCCCACCTGGAGGCGGTGAACCCGGTAGTGGAGGGGATCATCAGGGCGCGTGCGGACAGCATGTACGGCAGTGATTATGACAAGGTGCTGCCGGTGCTCATCCATGGGGATGCGGCGGTGGCAGGACAGGGCATCGTATACGAGGTTACCCAGATGTCTAACCTGGAAGGGTATTATACAGGAGGCACCATCCACTTTGTCATCAACAACCAGGTGGGATTCACCACAGACTTCAAGGACGCCCGCTCCAGCATCTACTGTACGGACATTGCGAAGATCGTGGACGCGCCGGTGCTGCACGTCAACGGGGACGATCCGGAGGCGGTGGTATATTGTATGCGCCTCGCTGCCGAATACCGCCAGAAATTCAACAAAGATATTTTTATCGATATGGTTTGCTACCGTCGTCATGGTCACAATGAGGCGGATGAACCTAAATTTACCCAGCCTGTACTGTACGGGCTGATCGACAAGCATCCCAATCCCAGGGAGATTTACCAGCGGATACTGGCGTCGCGGGGAGATGTGGATGCGGAGATGGCGTCCAAAATGGACAAAGAGTTCAAGGCTCTGATGCAGGCCCGGCTTGACATGGTGAAGCAGAAGGAAATCCCTTATGTGCTGCCGAAGCTGGACCAGGCCTGGCAGGCGCTCCGGCCGTCAACCCCGGAAGATTTCGACAAATCTCCCGAAACGGGCGTGCCTTTGGAGGTGCTGGAAAGGATCGGTCAGGCCATCGTAAATGTTCCCAAAGGCTTTTCACCCCTGAAGCAGATCGAGAAGCTGCTCAAGGACAGGAAGCAGATGGTCTTTGAAACCCGCAAGGTCAACTGGGCTACTGCCGAGCTGCTTGCCTACGGGTCTATCCTGGTCGACGGCAAGATCGTAAGGCTCAGCGGACAGGATGTGCAAAGGGGAACATTCTCGCACCGGCATGCGGTATTACGCGACTCGGAGAGCAATCTTGCCTACAACAACCTCAACCATATCCAGGACGAGCAGGGCAGGTTTATGATCTACAACTCGCTTCTGTCGGAATACGGGGTGCTGGGTTTCGAATTCGGCTATTCGATGGCCAATCCCGATGCGCTGGTGATATGGGAAGCCCAGTTCGGCGATTTTGCCAACGGTGCACAGGTGATGATCGACCAGTTTATATCTTCGTCCGAAACCAAATGGGACAGGTGGACCGGCCTGGTGCTGCTGTTGCCCCATGGTTATGAAGGGCAGGGGCCAGAACATTCCAACGCCCGCCCTGAGCGCTACCTGCAGCTGTCGGCCAATTACAATATGATCGTAGCCAATGTCACTACCCCGGCCAACCTTTTCCACCTGCTCCGGAGGCAGCTGGCTTACCCGTTCCGGAAGCCGCTGATCCTCATGTCGCCGAAGTCGATGCTGAGGCACCCGCTGGCCATATCCGACTTGTCCGAGCTGACAACCGGAGGGTTCAGGGAAGTGCTGGGTGATGACTATGCGAACCCGAAAAAAGTGAAGAAGGTGCTCCTGGTGACAGGAAAGCTGTACTATGAGCTGCTGGAAAAGCAGCAGAGAGAAGGCAGGGACGACGTGGCCATCGTCAGGCTGGAACAAATGCACCCGCTGCCGCTGAAGCAGATCGGGGAGCAGCTCGCCAAATACAAAAAGGCAAAAGTCTGCTGGATACAGGAAGAGCCCACCAATATGGGGGCCTGGACGTATCTTCTGAGGATGGATACCGGGATCCCGATGGAGGTGATTGCCAGAAGGTCAAGTGCGTCTCCGTCCACCGGGTTTTCCAAGATCCACGCCAGGGAGCAGGCCGAAATAATTGAGAAAGCGTTTGAATGACGCGCAGGATCAGGGAATCTCTCTTGCAGGCAATAATTTGTAAATAAGCAAAATTTGAAAACTTACCGGTTTTCTCTTATATTAAGTTTTTTTAGTACAAAACAGATGCGTTAGCATTTCTCAATTATGGCTCAGATTGAAATAAAGGTTCCGGCGGTAGGAGAATCCATCTCTGAAGTGACAATAGGAACATGGTATAAAGCGGACGGTGATCAGGTAAAGCTCGATGAGGTAATATGCGGCCTGGATTCGGATAAGGCAACTTTCGAGCTCGCTGCAGAAGCGGAAGGAATACTCCGGATCAAAGCTGCAGAAGGCGATGTAGTCCCGATTGGCGGGGTCATCGCCGTAATTGAAGCTGCTGCGGCAGGGGCTTCCGCCGGGGAGCCTGCAGAGGCGGCACCGGCTGTGCAGGAACCGGCGCAGGCTGCAGAGTCTGCTCCGGCTGCTGTTGCTGCGGGTAAGGTAGTGGAGATGAAGGTGCCTACGGTAGGGGAGTCGATTACTGAAGTGACCATCGCTTCCTGGAGCAAAAAAGACGGTGATTTTGTCCAGCTTGACGAAGTAGTGTGCGAGCTGGAATCGGATAAGGCAACTTTCGAGCTTCCGGCGGAAGCTACCGGTATCCTCCGTATCGTGGGTGCTGAGGGTGATACGCTGGCGATCGGGGATGTGATCTGCCGGATCGAAACGGGCGCTTCCGCTCCGGCGGGAACAGGCCCGGCTCCCGCAGCGGAAGAAGCCGCAGCTGCGGCGCCTGCCGGCAGCAAAGCTTTTGCTGCCGGCCATTCGTCTCCCGTGGCTGCGAAAATCCTGGCGGAAAAAGGAATTGATCCCGCGGATGTCAACGGATCGGGAGCCGGCGGTAAAATCATGAAGGAAGATGCATTGAAAGCCCGGAAGCCCGACGCAGCTGCTGCGCCGGCTGCTGCGCCCGCCGCTTCACAGCCGGCCAGGCCGGCTTCGTCACCTGCCCCGGCTCCATCCGGCGACAGGGCCCAGCGCCGCGAGAAGCTTTCGTCGCTTCGTAAGACCATCGCAAAAAGGCTGGTAAGCGTGAAGAATGAAACGGCGATGCTCACCACCTTTAACGAGGTGGACATGAAGCCGGTGATGGATCTCCGCGCCAAATTCAAGGATAAGTTTAAAGAAAAGCACGAAGTAGGCCTCGGTTTTATGTCCTTCTTCACCAAGGCAGTGACGGTAGCGCTGAAGGATTTCCCGGTGGTGAACGCCTATATCG
>JBEBSO010000304.1:0-5131 GCA_040394275.1 Telluribacter sp. | reverse complement strand
GGCCAGGCCACCGTGCTGATGGCTCTGCTGGCGGTATTTGCACTCGCCTGCGAGCCGGCAAAGAAACTGGACAACCCGGTAAGGGGTTCCGCCCGGATCGCAGTGGATGAGTCGTACAAGCCGTTGGTGGATGAGCTTACCAGCGCTTATGAAGCCATCTACCCGGAGACCAGGTTTGATGTATCATACATTCCCGAACAGGAAGCCGTCCTTGAGCTGCTCAGGGACAGCGTACGGATGGTGTTCGTAACCAGGGAGCTAAACGAGGGCGAAAGAAGGGCCATAGAGTCCAGGCAAAGCGTAATCAATACCCAGCTCATCGCCACCGACGGCATTGCGCTGATTACGGCCAGGAACGCTCCCGATTCGCTGATCAGCCTCAAAGATCTCGAGGGTCTTTTTACCGGGAGAATCAGCGACTGGAGCCAGCTGGAGAACAGCCGGGCTTCGGGACCGGTCACACTGGTATTCGACGGCGCCAATTCCAGCAACCTGTCCTTCTTCAGATCCAGGTTTAAGATCAGTGACTTCGGTAATGTCAGAATTTTTTCTGCCGGCTCCAATCAGAAAGTAACCGAGTATGTGAAAGAAAACCCGCGGGCCATAGGCTTCATCGGCGTCAACTGGATCAGCGACGGCAAACAGGCGCTCACACACGAGCTTTCCCGGGGGCTGCGCGTGATGGGGGTATCTGCCGGAACCGACAGCCTGCCCGGCTACTTCCAGCCTTTTTACAACTCGCTGAAGGGTGGCAGCTATCCCTTATCCAGGAAACTATACATCATCAGCCGCGAAGGCTACTCCGGGCTCGGAGGCGGGCTGATGACTTATATTGCACGGGATGTAGGCGGGCTGATCATCCAAAAAAAGGGCCTCGTGCCTGAAATCCCCTACCCCAGAAGTATTGAAGTGCTCCGCGGGCAAAATTTTTAAATGAAATTTGTATTTTATTATATTTGCTGATCGTTAATTTATACTCTTAATAATTTCTTACTTTTTTCAACCTGCAGGGAATGATGAACAGACGATTGAAAATGATGTTGGGGACAATTGGAGCGAGTGTATTTTCATTGTCGGCTCTTTTTGCGCAAACTATTCAGGATGGTTTGTCCAATTTGGATGCCGACCGCACCAAACAGGCTAAGGAAATTTTTACAAAATTGGCCGAAGGTACTCCATCACCAGAAAATTTATACTACCTGGGATACTTTTATGTGAGGACAAACCAGCTGGATGAGGCACAGAAAGCCTTCGAAAAAGGCGCTGCACTGAATGAGAAAGACTTTCTCAACCAGGTAGGGCTCGGCACGGTTGCACTGGGGAAAGGCGACAAGACCAAGGCCCAGGAGCTTTTCCAGCTGGCTGAGAAAAAGACCAAGGGTAAACACGCCGAGGTCCTGTTCCGGGCCGGCGAAGCCTACACACTTTTCGAAGAGAAGAACAACGACCCCGCCGAAGCCATCCGCCTGCTTGACGCCGCGATCAAACGCAACAAGGACCTGGCAGACGCCTACATTGCCAAAGGCGATGCCCTCAAGCAAAAGCTGGAAGGAGGCCCCTCAGTGACCGCCTACGAATATGCGCTGACCGCCAGGCCGAATTATGCCCTGGCCTATAACCGGATCGGTGAAATGTTCCTGGCCAGTAAAAACTATAACCTGGCACGCGAAAATTTCAACAAAGCGATTGAAGCCGATCCTGAATTTGCTCCCGCTTACAGAGACCTGGCGGAGCTTTTCTTCATGGCCCGCCAATACAAGAACGCCGCCGAAAATTTTGACAAGTACGTCCAGAAGACCGGCACGGACGAACCGGAAATCATTCTCCGTGCGGCTCAGTTCGCTTTTACCAACGATGATTTTGCCAAATCGCTGTCGCTGCTGGATGCGATCAAAGGGAGAATCAATAACCCGATCATGCTCCGCATGTACGGCTGGTCCTATTTTAAAACCAACGATCTCGAAAAAGCCATCTCCAATATACAGGAATTTATCAAAGTGGCGCCCGAAAAGATCATTGCCGATGATTACCGCTACCTGGGACGCGCCATCAACAAAATGTCGGACAGCGGCAGTTATGATTCGGTAGGGGTATCCTACATCGCAAAAGCCGCCGAAATCGATACCAGCAAGGCAGATGCCGCCAACGATTACAAGGAAATCGCGGCGCTTTACTACAACGATAAGAAATACGAGGAGGCCAGCACCTACTATTCCAAAGGCATCACCATGGATACCACGGCCAAAGGGCTTACCACGGATATGTATAACCTGGGTATCTCCTATTTCCAGACGGCTTCCGGGATCGTGATACAGCCGGGACAACTCGAAAGTGCGGACAGCACCGCCCTGGCCGAAAAGAAGAAAACCGTATACCTGCAGGCTGACTCCGTTTTTGCAGCCCTGTCCACTAAAATTCCGGACTGGCCGTTCTCCTACTACTGGCGGGCAAGCAGCCTGTACAATGCGTATTCGAGAGAAGAAAGCATGGATTTCGGCGCCGCTTCGTTCCCCCACTTCGAAAAGTTCGTGGAGCTTGGAGAGAAGTCGTCGGATACACCCAAAGGATACCTGAGAACCGCCTACAACAACCTGGCTTTCTATTACCAGACCAAAGGCGCAGATCCTGAAAAGGCCAAAATGTACTGGAACAAGCTGCTGAGCGTAGACCCGGACAACAAGTCGGCGAAAGAGGCCCTGGGCCTGAACGCCGCTGCCACCGGGGATACTTCCGCAAACAACAGCACGAATAAAAAGTAACCGGCCTTACCGGCTGAAAAGGGAGCGGCAGGGTATTGCCGCTCCCTTTTGCTTTTTACGGGCCTTCACAGGACATTTTGGCAACAATTAAACCCTTTTCCGGAAATATTGTCATAGGGATACCAGGCAAAACCGGGGCGACAGCCGCTGGCACATACCTTGCAGGACTTAACTTTTAATTTCACACTTCAAATTACAAAGCCATGAAAAACAAGCTGCAAATCCAGGAAGAGGTATTGATGAATATAGATTTTTTCAATACGGTAAACGGAGGAATGAGCGAGCCCTCCCTGGCCATAAAAAACTCGGAAGAAGGTCACGAAATCAAGGTAAAGACACCGGGATTGGGCACCGATAGCCTGCAGGTTGAAATCATCGACAACAGGCTGGTGATTTACCACCTGGTGCCCATATACTCAAAAAAGCCGGAAAATATAAAACACTCCGTAAGGTTGATCCACAATCTTACCATCCCGAACCACGTAGATCTGGAAGGCATTTCTGCGGAGTATAACGAACCCGAGAAAGCCCTGACGGTCTTTTTCCCGAATAATCCCCAGCATAAAAATATCCGGCGCACTGTCGACATCCGTAAATAACCGTTTCGGGGCTGCCCCTGAGGCAGCCCCGAAAACACCCGTTACTCCACAACGCTCAGCTTCAGCGCGTTGGTCTTGCCATGCTGCGTGACCGGGATGCTCAGGGTGTTGATGAATACATCTCCCTGGTTAAGCTCCCCGTTTTCCACCAGGATATTCTTGATCTTTTCTACCGTATCGTCCGTGGAATCGCTGTCGTCCCCCTTGTAATAAAATACCTTCGTTCCCCAGAAAAGGCCCAGGGTATTCATAAGGAAACGGTTGGAGGTAAAAATGAGGATATTGGCCTTGGGCCTGTGATGTGAGATCCGGAAGGAAGTATATCCCGACCTGGTGATCCCGATGATGGCCTTCGCTTTCGTATCACGCGCCAGCCGGCAGGCGCTCATCACGACGTTGTCGTTGAGTACATCCGGGCCCGGCTTTTCGTTTACATACGCGTGGTACTTGAAATAAAGTGAATCTGCGCTCTTTTCGATGCGCTCGATCGTTCTTGTCATGTGCTCGACGGCGAGCACCGGGTATCTGCCTGAGGCCGTCTCCGCGCTCAGCATGACGGCATCCGCCCCGTCCAGCACCGAATTGGCCACATCATTGATTTCAGCCCTGGTCGGGCGTGCATTCTCAATCATGCTCTCCAGCATTTGCGTGGCGACAATAACGGGCTTGCCAGCCTTATTGCATTTTTCTACCAGCATCTTCTGGATCAGCGGAACCTCCTCCGCGGGCAGCTCCACACCGAGATCTCCCCGGGCCACCATCAGCGCATCGGTAGCGGCAATGATCTCATCGATGTTGGCCACCGCCTCGGGCTTCTCGATCTTGGCCACGACACGGGATCTCTTGCCTTTCGACCGGATGTATTCCTTTACTTTCAGGATATCCGAAGCCTCCCTTACGAAAGACAGCGCAATCCATTCCACCTCATTCTCCAGTCCGAAATCAAGATCTGCATAGTCCTTCCCGGTAACCGACGGCATCGACACCTTGGTATTGGGAAGATTGACTCCTTTTTTCGATTTCAGAAACCCTCCGTACACCACTTCGGTAATCACGTCGGATCCTTCGATGGCGGTCACCATTACCTCCAGCTTGCCGTCATCCAGCAGTATACGCTCCCCGACCAGCACATCGTTGTACATCCCGTCGTAAGGCGTACTCACGCGTTCCGGCGTGCCGATGATCTCTTCATTGGTAAAAACGAGCGTACGCCCGGGTGTAATCAGGACACCGTCCTTCTCCGCCACATTCCCTATCCGGATCTTCGGACCCTGCAGGTCCTGAAGAATACATAAATTGAGGCCAAATTCTTCGTTAATCTCCCGTATCCTCTCCATTCTCACCCGGTGCTCGGCATGGTTCCCGTGAGAAAAGTTTAAACGAAACACATTTACCCCGGCTCTGGCAAGCGCCAAAAGCGTTTCCTTGGATTCCGAAGCCGGGCCTACTGTCGCTACAATCTTGGTTTTTTTTGAAGACATAGGGTGAAATTTCAAAATTATTCTGGTTTAAAATTGTTAACTGTTCTACGCCGGCCAATACCCGTTTCTACAGGCAATCCACGTCTATCACCACCTGCACGTTCCTGAGCTTCTTGTCGGTAAGTATGTCCAGCACTTTTTCTTTTATAAAATTTTTGACTGCCCTAAAATTAACCTTTTCCCGCTCAAGTTTGATGAGAATATCAAACAAAAACTGATTTCTGACCCGCTCGATCAACGGGGGCTGCGGACCCAGCACCCGGCTCTTGCCCAGCGTGTCCGTCAGCGCATC
>JBEBSO010000303.1:0-5140 GCA_040394275.1 Telluribacter sp. | reverse complement strand
ATCTGAAAGACCATTTTCTCGTGGCCCATGATATCCGCTCTGTTTTAAAACGGAGCAAATATAGTGCATTGTTTGTACTTGTTCTAAATAAATAATAGATTCAGCACGAATCGGGACACAGGTATTCAGCCGCAGGCACGGGGGCGCCGGCTTGGTATTCCAAATATCTACAGGACGGAACTCCCGATCTCAGTCCGAAACTTCCACGTCTGTCAGGATATAGCTCAGGTGATCGATATCGGTGCCATTCAGACGAAGCAGGCCTGTGGCTGTACGGATTTCATCCGTTTTGAAACGCTGGTCCTTCTTTTTTAATTGCAGCTCTATCAGGGACTCCGG
This sequence comes from Telluribacter sp., assembly GCA_040394275.1. Taxonomy (GTDB): domain Bacteria; phylum Bacteroidota; class Bacteroidia; order Cytophagales; family Spirosomataceae; genus JBEBSO01. The sequence goes on along the minus strand of JBEBSO010000303.1, from coordinate 4,801 downwards.
GCCGGCTCCGCCGCAGAAAAAGCATTGCGCCATAGGTTTGGCCGAAAGCACATAGCGGCGCCCATACTCATCAACAGGGATCATATACCCTTTGATCCTGATAAGCTTTCCCTCCAGCGATTTAACTTTGGGACCGAAAGTCGGGTACATAAAGTACAAGTCATACGCTTCATTAAAGCGTTGCCTGTATTTCACATCGGCCAGCGTCTTCCAGGTGACCAGTATTCCCCCGGGCAGCGCGGCGTCCGCCGGCCATATGGCAGCGTACAGGAACCCGGCAAATATTTTAAAAGACAGGGCATTCATAACAGGCTTTTTCAGGGCCGTCCGGCCAGTTTCTCCAGGTCGCGTTTTATTTCCGAGATCGCCCGCCTGGCGTCCTGCTGGTAGTCAAGCATGGATTGGTCCGTCATCTTCGGCACGGTCTTGTGCGCATGCCCGTGATCGTGGCTGTCGCTGTGGGCATGGGCATAGCCGGGGATTTCATACAGTGCCTCCGCCCATTCGTGCATCACCTCGTGAATACTGTCCAGCCGGCTGACCAGCAACGTATTCCCTTTTGCCCCGGCGTCGCTCCTGAGCGAATCATACAGGCGATGCGCCCCGTCGTACAGGCCGATCGCCTCCAGGTGCACCTCGTGTGCCTGATCCAGGGTGGGGTTGTGCCCCGATCCGCCGCAGGCGACTACCCACAGCAAAATAACGACTCTCCATTTTCTCATCTCCGTGAATTTTTATATCCGCAACAATGTTGCAAATATAAAAACTTATCCGTCGTTTTACCACGTATCCCACATTTTCCAGTATGAGATTTTTTCGCACTTCGCACCGGGACTTATTCGCCGCCTTTTTTTCGCTGACCGCTGCGCTGCTTCACACGATCTGCTGCCTGCTCCCCCTGTATACGTCATTCGCGGTCGCTTTCGGAAAAAGCTTCGTATGGAAAACGGCCCAGCCCTACTTATTGGCAGCGCAGGTGCTGGTGTTGCTTTATTGTATCTTCCGCATTGTTGCCGCTTACCCGAAGCCGTTCAAAGCCAGGATCTATATGATAAGCGCGGTGATCGGTCTGGCCGGCATCGGCCTGGGGATGCGTGACACCATCCGCTCCCGGGAACAGGCCCAGGCGGTCCGCATCCTGGAGAACCTGAAGTACCAGGAATCTGTTACCCTGGCCTTCCCCGGGAGACCGGAGCTCCCGGAAATAAGGCAGGCTTTGACAAGCCTGAAAGGAGTCAGGTGGGAAAAAACAGCCTGGGGTACGCATGGGCTCACCGTGCACTACCATTCCGGGATGGTATCGGAAGAACAGGTTTTGCGGGCGCTCGCCCGGGAAGGCTACCGGTTTGAAAAGGTGCTCCCCTGAAATCCGGAGGCCGGCCGGTGAATAGCCCAGGGCTTCACCACTCGCCGTTGACCAGCTTGTCCCGCAGCTCGAACACACTGGAGACCTTAAGCTTCCTGAAAATCTTGCTCTTGGCAAGACTAACGGTAGACTTGTCCCTTCCCAGTATAGAAGCGATCATAGACACCCCAATCCCCTGGATCAGGTAATTGGCCACCTTCAGCTCCCGCTCGGTAAGGAGATGCTTCCGGTGCGGCCTCAGCTCATAATTGATATGGGAACTAACGGCCAGCTGCAGGATCTCCTCCTGCACATACACTTTCCCCTGCCTGATTTCTTCCACTCCCTTCCCAATTGCGTCAAAGCCGGCCTGTCTGCCTGCATATCCCACTGCCCCGAGCTTGAGATAATACAGCGCGTTAAATGCGCTCGGTGCGGCTTCCACTACAAATACGGCTACAGAAGGGTTTAGCTTCACAAAAAGGGCGATGGACGCCGCGCTGGCCCGCAGGTTGTCCGCCTGGCATATGACGAGCTCAGGGATTTTCAGCACCTGCTTTTGCAGCCTGTCCAGGCTTTCGCAGTTAAAAATCTCCAGGTCGGCAAACCGGCCTGCGAGATACTTTAAAATTTCATCCCCTCTGTCCACTTCCCGGTCAACTATACCTACCACCATGAGGTACTGATATTTAATTTTGAAGATTTACCATCTTCCCCACATCGGTGGACACTCCTTGCCGTTGATGATCCACAAGCCGGACACCGCCCCGGGGAAGCCAGGGTCAATAAAATATCTTAAATCAGGGATGTGCGTAAAGGAGATGAAAAAAGCTTTACGGTAATATCTGCTGTCTTTCACGCCCGGAAAAGGCAGACAGGAGCTCACTTCTCATGACAGGAAGTCCAGCTGTGCGAAATATAGAAACCGCAGACGTTCTTTCCAAAAAAGTGCTCCTTTTTCCGCATAAAGAGTGCGCGGAGCGTCAGCTACCCCCTGCTGTAAGGCCGGGTTTCGGAAAAACGTCTATATTTGCATGCAGACATGTCCAGAAAAATAGCCATACTCCTGTCCATGGTGTACCTCCTGGCCACCACGCCGTTTTCCGAGGTGCTCAAGCTCCCGATTTTCGTGGAGCACTACTTGGAATACGAAGGAGACTTCGTGGATTTCATGGTGCACCATTATGGCGGCCACGAAAAAGACGAGGACTGGGATACCGATCAGAAGCTCCCGTTTATGAACCTGTCCCAGACTTTACTTTTCGCCGCCGGCCTGCCTGACGACCAGGTGCTTCTGGAGGAGAACAGGTGGCGTTGGTTTCTGCGCGGATCTCCCGTCCTGGCAGACAGCTCCCTTACACCCGGCTTTACGGCCGCCATTTTCCAGCCGCCCCGCAGCTGCTGATTGACAATTCTTCCATTTTTCAAAAACGGGCCAACCCGCATGTTTTGCCCGGCAGCATGACGGACGATCCTTCCCGGACCGGCTGCACGCATACCGGCACGGTCTCGTGCGCTTCCGCAGTTCTCCCGGCCGGGTTCCGCGGAAGGAAGAGGCACGGACGGCATCCATGAGGGCTTGACGCGGCTTTCAGGTGTACCCGCACACCCGGGCACATCTTGTTTTCGGAATTTTCAATCAGTATTTATCATGTTAAACAAAATCATTGGCTTTTCAGTCAGTCATAAGCTCATTGTCGCCCTTTTTACACTGGGGCTCGTCCTGCTCGGGATCTACGAGCTGACGAAGCTGCCCATCGATGCCCAGCCGGATATCACCAACAACCAGGTGCAGGTGATTACCGTGGCCCCTTCCTACGGAGCGGCAGATATCGAACGGCTCGTGACTTTCCCGGTAGAGCAGGCCACCTGCAACATCAGCGGCGTCACGGAAATACGAAGTTTTTCCCGCTTCGGACTTTCGCTGGTCACCATCGTGTTTGAGGACAGTAAAGATGTCTACTGGGCACGTCAGCAGGTAACGGAACGTCTCCAGCAGGTGAGAGAGCAGATCCCCGCCCATATCGGCACCCCCGGGCTCGGGCCCATTTCCACCGGCCTCGGCGAAATCTTCCAGTACGCGGTCCGTGCCCGGGAAGGTTACGAAAGCCGCTATGACGAAACCGATCTGCGGACCATACAGGACTGGGTTGTCCGCCGGCAGCTGCTCGGCACAAAGGGCGTCGCGGAAGTTAGCAGCTTCGGAGGAAGGCTCAAACAATACGAAATCGCCATACGCCCGTCGAAGCTGCAGGCATTCGGGATAAGTATCCGGGATGTTTTCCACGCCCTCGAACAGAACAATGAGAACACCGGCGGCGCCTACATAGAAAAAAAAGAAACGGTGCTTTTCATCCGGAGCGAAGGATTGGTCGGCAGCATCGAAGATATCGAAAGCATCCCGGTCACCGTCACACGGGACGGGACACCGGTGCTGATCCGTGAGGTAGCCGATGTCAGGACCGGGTATGCCACCAGGTACGGGGCCATGACCTATAACGACCAGGGCGAGGTCGCCGGCGCCATCGTCCTCATGCGGAAAGGGGAAAATGCGAACGAAGTCATCGGGCATATCAGGGAAAAGCTGGAGATCATCCGGAAGTCGCTTCCCGAAGGCATCGTCATCGAGCCCTTCCTGGACAGGGCCAAAATGGTAAACAGCACCATCCGCACTGTAAAGACAAACCTGCTCGAGGGAGCGCTCATCGTCGTATTTATCCTTGTCCTGTTCCTGGGCAATTTCAGGGCAGGCTTTCTTGTTGCCTCCGTAATCCCACTCTCCATGTTGTTTGCGGTGATCATGATGAATCTCTTCGGGGTGGGCGGCAACCTCATGAGCCTGGGCGCGCTGGACTTCGGCCTGATCGTGGATGGAGCCGTCATCATCGTGGAATCCATTCTCCACCAGCTTTCCCAAAGAAATGTCTTCGGTCTCCGGAACCCGCCCGACCGCCGGGAAATGGACATACAGGTGACGGGTGCAGCAAGTAAAATGGCCAACAGCGCCGTGTTCGGCCAGATGATTATCCTTATCGTATACCTGCCGGTATTTACCCTGCAGGGGATCGAAGGCAAAATGTTCAAGCCGATGGCGCAGACCGTCGCATTTGCACTGGTCGGAGCGTTCATTCTTTCCCTGACTTATATCCCGATGATGAGCGCTGTTTTCCTGGGCGGAAAGCGGTCCGGAGCACCTTCCTTTTCGGAGAAGATCATGCGCCGCCTGGAAAAAATTCACCAGCGGTACCTGGTAAAGGCCATCAGGCACCGTAACCGGATCCTGGCTGCGGTTTTGGCCATGTTTGCCATGGCTGTCGTCATTTTATCCCGGATGGGCGGAGAATTCATGCCCTCTCTGGAAGAAGGGGATTTTGCGGTGGAAATGCGTATCCTCCAGGGTAGCAATATCGACAAAACCAGAGAAGCCACCGACCGCGCGGCCCGTATCCTGCTTGA
>JBEBSO010000302.1:0-5141 GCA_040394275.1 Telluribacter sp. | reverse complement strand
GCACCGACATATCCGAGGTTTTGGTTAATTCTGCCGAGGGTATTAGAATTTATGATGTTGTCATCTACCGGCCATTGGAAATGGTAGGGTTCAATATGGAATGTTCGGTAAACGATGGGGCGGGTATATATTGGATTTAGCTTGATGATCCTGTCATAGAAGTAGTTTTTCTGATGAAGCGTGGCGGGATTGTACCCTTTTATTCCCAGTTTAGCCATGATATAAGATACCCTGTTGAGTTCATTCTGCCGCGGTTCTTCAATAAAGAGCTCCCGGGCTCTTTCGTCAAAGATGAAATCGATCGTAATATCTCCTGCTGCTACCGGATTGGCTTTTGCCCTACCTCTGACCACATTTATGTCGGCCGCAGCTTCGGATAAGTTTCCTTTCCAGTAGTGCGCCTCTGCGCGCAAAAGATAAGTTTCGGCTAACCTGAAAATATACCAGTCGCCGTTGCCTCCGTAAGGAGGGGTCTTTTGGTCGGGGTGATTGGGTTGAAAGGTTTTATAGATGGGCATGGGCCATATGTTCATCCAGTGATCTTCGGGAATGGCAAGATTGTTGGGGTCAAAAGGCTGCCCATATTGTACAGACGCCGGATTATTATACAGGTATTCATGACGGTCGATCCAATTTATATTTGCTCTCCGCAGATCAGGAGTCGTTCTCCAGTCGTGATTGCTTTCTTTCCAAACATCGTAGCTGAGCCAGTCACTTATTACACAATCTGGGTTACCCCGTCCCAGGGTATCAAACATCGGTCCGGACTCAATAAATCCCGGTTTCCCTTCGCGGTCCTGGGCATACCCACTCCAATACCAGGCAGGGGCATACACTCTCTGGGTATACAATCCGTCGGTTTTTGCTCCCTGGGGCGCTTCGTACCTGTCAACAAAAGCGAGAATCGTTTCCGTATTTTCCGGCAGGTTCTTGTTATGGGGTCTGTGCAGGTCCCAGATGACATTACGTGATGCGTCATTTTTATCCTGTCCGAAGCGCTCCGTCATGAGTTTGTAGGGACCCTGTATCACTTTTGTAGCAGCGGCTATGGCTTTGTCCCAGTGTAGATTCGCCAAATGGATTTTTACCAGGAGGTGATTTCCCGCTCCTTTTGCAGGGGCGCCGGGAGGGGCGGAATCCGTCATCCACTCCACGGCCCATTCCATGTCTTTTTCAAGCTTCTCCAGGATGGCCCAACGGCTATGCGTCATAAAATCGAGCTTTGCGCCCCGGACCTCTTCTCCCACAAACGGAAGGTCGCCGTAGCTGCCAACCAAACGGTAGTACCAGTAAGACCGGTGCCAGAGCGCTTCGGCAAGTATTTTGTTCCTGTCGTTTTCAGCGCTCCATTCTATGTCGTCAATCCTGCTGATTACCGTGTTGGCATTCTTGATCATAATGAAGACGTCGTTAATCTGGCTGACAAATCGCTGGTTCGCTTCCGAGGTAGGAGTTAGCAGCCGCCAGTCCGAGTTCCCGGTAAGCTGGGGAGCCCCGCCTTCCGAAGCCATCGTTTGATGGGCCATAAAATTCTTCTGGGAAGTCTGTTCGCGCAGCAGGTCCTTTCTCATGGTGATCAGGGAGGCTTCAAATCCTGCACGATTTACATAAACATTCTCAACAGCGAAAAAAAGACCTGGGTTCGGGTTTGAGGAAGTCAGTAGAGCAGCCTGCCATGCCCGCTAAGGCCACCGACAGAAATATATATTTTATCCTTCTTTTCATGATTTATAATGATTTGCTATGAAAAAGATCAGAAGCTTCTTACAGGGAGAGATTGAATCCGAACGTAAAAGTTCTTGGCATAGGATCAAACCCGGACTCAGGATCCCAGGCCGGCCATTTATCGAAGCTGTACAGGTTCCTGACTGAAGCAAATAGTCTTATATGCTGCAGTTTCATTTTGCCGGCTATATCCACAGGCATATTGTAGGATAGGGATACGTCTTGTATCCGGGCAAATGAAGCCGGCTTGAATACCATGATACCCCCGCCAAAAGGGGCAGTGCGGGTATACAGTCGCGGCCATTCATTTGAACGGTTATCCGGTGTCCAGTAGGGATAATTTGTGGTGCTTGTCCGATCCAGTATCGATCCGTTTGCAACTGACGGGGTAAAACTCCGCATATGACCGAGATCCGCACGGATGAAAACGGAAGCCGTGAAATGCTGCAGAAATGTGATTTCATTTCTAAGCCCCATCCGGTACCTGGGGTGTGTATAGCCGATGAAGGTTTTGTCCTGTAAAGCCTGGTATCTTCCGTCGTCATCAATATCCCGGGCTTTCAGGTCTCCCGGGAACAGTGTATATTGACGGGCCTGCTCTGCCTCCTCTGTCTGCCATGTCCCGGTGATATCGTAATTCCAGATGATGTCAATGGATTTGCCGGGAAACCATTCATTGCGAAAATCCGGGATCTCTCCCCGGTGGGTCTTTCCTTCCAGGACGTATTCTCCCTGGTCTCCGAAGAGGCGTTTGATTTTATTCCGGTTAAGGGAAAAGTTAAAGCTTGTATTCCACCTGAGGGCAGCGTTCTCAATATTCACGCTGTTTACCGATAACTCAAATCCCCTGTTGTCCAATCTCCCGATATTTGTAGTGATGCTTTGAAACCCGGTGATTCTGGGTAAGGAACGATTGACCAGTAAATTTTGCGTCCTCATGTCATAATAATCCGCGGTGATGTTCAGGCGGTTCTTCAGAAAGCCTACATCAAGTCCCAGATTCAAAGACTCCGTTTCCTCCCATTTCAAGGTCGGGTTAGGCAACGTGGAGGTAAAAATGCCCTGCAGCACATTTACGCCGTCATAATATTTATTTGAGCTGATTTGGGCCAGGGCGGCGTAAGGGCCGATGTCCCGATTGCCGTTCCGTCCTACCGATACCCGCAGCTTCATTGTATTCACAGGATCGGACTTAAAAAAAGCCTCTTCGTGAATCTGCCAGGCAAATGCGACCGCCGGAAAAAATGCGCGGGGATTTTGCTGGCCAAAGGCGGAAAAGCCATCTCTTCTGATCGATGCCGTCAGGAGATACCTGTTGTGCAGGGAATAGTTTAAGCGGGCCATAAGCGCATCTCCCGTATACTTTATGTCGTTGGCTGCGACCGTCGGGTTAGCGCCGAACTGTATGCCGGAGTATCCGAGCGCCGGGCTCGGGCGAAAGGTCTGGTTCGTCATATCACTTTGCCAGGAATTGAACCCTTCTGCATTGTGAAGCAGCGTGACGTCGAAATGATGCGCCCCGAACGACCGGTTCCACTTTAACAGGTTATCGACCATCCATTCCGACATCGAATAATCCCTTCTCGTGACGTGACCCTCCGGATAGGTTTGCCCTCCGGTAATTGTTTCAGGCGACCAGTAATTATAGTCTCTATAGGCCTCAATGCGGGGCTGAAATGAAATTCTGTGCTTTATCCCGAACGGGAGCGTCAGCTCCGAAAACAGCGACCCGAACAAAGTGTTTATTTTGCGGTCTTTCTCCTGCCCGTAGTAGTCGATCAACGGGTTGCGCCCGAGCAGGTAGTCATGCGGGAACCAGCGCAGAGACCCGTCCTCATTGTACATGGTTGAGAAGGGACTGCTTAAACTCATTCCTTCTAAGCTGGCCCTTACGGCACTTTCATCCCTGTTGGCGTATTGGAAATTTGTGCCGACATTTAGCCAGTCTGTTATTTTAAGCTCGAGGTTCAACCTGGAGCGAATGGTGGAAAACTGATCTCCCCGTATAATCCCTTCATTGTTTACATAGTCAAGCGACCAATAGTATTTTGCATTTTTCGTGCCGCCCGAGACGTTTAGATCATATTCCTGGCGAAGGCCGGATTTCATGACTTCGTCCAGCCAGTTGATGCTGTGGCCATTGATTTTATTTTCGATTTCTGTAGGGAAAAAATTCAGGCGCCTCAGCCATTCCCTGGTATCGTCTGCGTTCGGGTTATTGACGGTATTTCTCCATTGTTCTATGGTTATATCCGGCGGCAGGTTTTGCGGATCGTACCAGTGATAGTATGGCTCCGACCTGTTTTCCTGTGTCCTGAAAAGATCTGTTCTATACCGGATGTATTCGTCCGGGCCTCTTATCGCGTACTTGTCCCGGGTGACGCTGGTGACGCCCAGCTTTGTAGTGAAATTAATGACGGGCTTTCCTTCCTTTCCCTTTTTTGTTGTAATTAACAGAACTCCTGAAGCGGCCCTGGATCCGAATACGGCGGCGGAGCTTGCATCTTTTAGAATGTCGATTGTTTCAATGTCAGCCGGGTTTATATCCCGGATGTTTCCGTTAAATATAACCCCGTCCAGCACGATCATAGGATCTGTACCTGCATTGAGCGAATTGGGACCCCTGATCTCCATTGAGCCGCCACCGGCAGCAAGCGTTCCCTGGGCAGAATAGAATCCGGCCACGGTTCCCGTCAGCATATCCGTCAACTGGGTCATGCTCTGGTTCTGGAATGTTCCCGCATTTACACGGGCTACCGAACCGGTCAGGTCGCTTTTTTTGGCGGTGCCGTATCCTACCACCACGATTTCATCCAGTGACTTGGTATCTACCTTAAGGACAACGTCGAATGTATTCCGGTTGGCCACTGGGATTTCCTGGCGGATATAGCCGACAAAGGAGAAAACCAGCACGGAAGATGCATTCGGTACGCTGAATGTGAACCCGCCTTTTTCGTCGGTAATGGTGCCCAGCTGTGAGCCTTTCAGCAAAATGGTCACTCCCGGAAGCCCCTCGCCCTTTTCGTCGGTCACATTCCCTTTTACTATAATATCGAGGTCCTCCGGTATCCGGGTTCCGTGCGCTCTCTGCAGGCCGGCGATATGGGCCGGTGGGGACGACCGGAGGGGTTTAAGCAGGGAAGGGATTTCTTTTATATCAGTAAAATCCGGTGATTTCAACCTCCCGGGTTCAGCTTCATTTTTGCGTATAACGATTGTCTTTTCAATGATCTCGTAGGCCAGCGGCTGACCTTCCAGGACCCTGTCCAGCACCTGCTGCAGTGAAGCGCTTTGAAATTCCCCGGTTACTTTATTGGCTTTCCCTACCAGCTTGCTGTCAAAGAAAAAGGTGTATTCACTTTGCTTTTCGATAGACTTGAAGACGGTGGTCAGCGGGGCATCTTTCAATGAAAGAA